>JAWOEJ010000050.1:0-7331 GCA_046482845.1 Desulfobacteraceae bacterium
AAGGCTGTCCATCCAAGATTATAGGTGTAATTGCAGTCAAACTGGGTGGGATCATTTCCACGGCCGTCATACCCGTAAAAATGGGCCTGGGTTTTAAATTTAGGGGTGGATTTCCTGAATATGGTGAGAGCTGCTTCAGGCACCTCATCCTGCTCTGAAATGAGCCGGCTTTCAATAAGGGCAAGTTTTAAGGTCTTTTTTGAAATTATGGACGGTTTTACCAGAAAATAAGAATCTTTTTTATAGTTTTTAAACAGGACGTCGCCAAACCGGTCAGGGTTCAGCCCGCTGTCTTCAAATATTTTCTTATAATACCCCTGTTCTATGCCGATCTTGTACTCACCCTTTTCCTTTAAAATATCCAGATATTCCTTTACCATGTCAAGGATGATCTTTTCCGTCTTTACAAGGGAAAATTGAAAATTGCCATGGGTGTCCCTTTCCATCAGCAGTCCTTCCTGGAAAAAAGAAGGAAGATCATTAAACAGCTCATCATCCCTGAGATTCCATATCGGGGAGGCCCCTTTTTCACTGATCCCCCTGGAGTACCGTCTCAGATAATCCAGTTTGGATTCCAGGGTATTAAAGGCCGTATGAAAATCATCATCATGGGTATAATTATAATCTGCGATAATGGTATTGAGTTTAATGATAAAAATCTGAATTTCATTGATAAATTCAAGCACCCCTTCCGGGATAATCATCACCCCGTAGTTTTTGCCGTGGGCCGCTCTTTTCATAATGGTATTGCATATGAGGCGTGACAGGTGCCGCAGGGTCATGCCGTAAGCGGTGTAATCCAATTCCCCTTTTTCAGCCGATATTGCCAGTCTTTCCTTATCCACATAATCGGCAAGGTCTTCACCGATAAGGGTGAGGTTGGCGTGGGTCTGAAGAAAGGCTTCAAGGGCCAGGTGGCTGGCCACCCGTCCCATGACCTTGCAGACATGCCAGTATTTAACATCTGAGCTGGCATCCGTGCAGAGATTGCTGATATTCTGAGCAAAGGATCTTGCCGCTGTATGGAACCCAAAGGAAATGGCGCAAAGCACATCTCCGGATTCGGTTTTGACCTGAATATCACCGTCAATGGTTTTGGGGATGCCAATGACCTGAATCCCGTCCTGCTTGAGTTCCTGAGCCAGAAAGGCCGCATTGGTATTGGAATCATCGCCGCCGACAATCACAAGGGCATCCAGATTAAGGATTCTGCAGGTCTCTCTGGATAATTTCATCTTTTTATCAGAATCAATTTTGGTTCTGCCGGTTTTAATCATGGTAAACCCGCCAAGATTCCTGTAGGTATCCACCAGGCTTTCTGTGATTTCAACATACCTGTTTTCCAGAATGCCGTCAGGCCCCAGGATAAACCCGAAAAGTCTTGAATCGGGATTGGCTCTTTTGGCGGCATCAAATATTCCTGCAATCACATTGTGTCCGCCCGGAGCCGGACCTCCTGAAAAGACAATGCCAATATTTCGCTGTTTAAAATACCCGTTTTTTTTCTCTGTATCTGAGTCTCTGCCGGCTACAACACGGCACACATGATTGTGAACAATATCGGGAAGCACTTTTGCCGCTTCCCGATCCGCTGTAAAGGTGTACTGGGGCTGTTCTTCCAGCACTGTAAATTTTTCAGAAAAAACCTGGCATTTTTTTGGAAAAAAAGATCTCCGCTCAAGTACTTCCTTGTTCACATCTGCTATAACACTTTCAGTTTTTGAATGATTTAAAAGCGTTTCAATATCTATTCTTCTGGCTGATTCCATAGCATAAATCTCCATTTCTATAGTCTTACCACTCTGTTTCTTCCGCCCTCTTTAGCCTGATACACAGCAGTATCAGCACGATTAAACAAATCCAGGTGGGATGCATCCTCCTGTTTTACTTCAGAGGCACCAATACTTACCGTAACCCTTACAATGTCTTCACGGTATATAAATTCAATCCGTTCAATGGTCTGCCGGATTTTTTCTGCAACCTGTTCTGCCCCTTTTCCATCTGTCCCGGGCATGATGACCACAAATTCCTCTCCCCCGTACCTGGCAAGCATGTCGTTTTTTCTGAGAAGGGGAGCGGTTCTTTTTATAATTTCTTTAAGACATCTGTCCCCAATGGAATGCCCGTACTTATCATTAATTTTTTTAAAATGATCGGCATCCATAACCAGAAGGGAAAAAACAGTGCCATACCTTAAAAATCTTTCCATTTCCTCTTTGATTTTCCTGTCATAGGCCCTTCTGTTAAACGCCTTTGTCAGGGGATCATGATTCAGCCGGGTTTCCAGATCTTCTGCATGCTTTGTGGCCTCTTCCAGTTCATGTTTCAACTTGAAAAAATGGGTATGAAATGAAGACACATTTGTCTGAACAGCCTTTTGAACGGCCTGATCCTTGGCTGTCTTTTTTTTCAAAGCCTCCTCAATATGGGTCAGCCGTCCGGAAACGGCTGCTTTCAGGTCTTCAAGGTTTCTGGCAAGGTCAAGGCTGGTTTTCATCTCCTGGAGCTCAACTTTTAAAAAAGATTTAAACCCGCTGCTGGACTGCATGACATCCTGGGTTTTTTTCAGGGACCGGTCAAGACCTGTTTCTATTTCAAGGATCTTTTTTACAATCTCCCTGACAAACTGGGCAATTTTTTCGCGATCGTTTGTCACCTCTGAAAGGTAGTTTTGTAGAAGAGCAAACAAATCATCCCTGGATATGCTCAATGCCCTTAAATCACCGGCGGAAGACATTCTGCTTCCTATTTTGTTCAGTTTTTCAATATACGGTGTTCCCATGGTTGATTTCAAAGAATTGACAATATCTTCATACCCCTGTTTAAAATTGCTCAGATTATTTTCCCCGGTCTGGGAAGATGAAAATATCCCCTCGAAAAAAGAGGGCTTTTCTTTTTTTTCCTTGTCTGTATGCGGCTCTTCTTTGTAAATCAGATTTTGTATCTGTTTTAGAATATACTCAATTTTACCAGAGGATTCCCCTTTTTTCAGGGCAATACTTAAATCCTTCAGCACTGGCTTGTAAGGCGAGGAATTATCCGTAAACACGTCAAGGATATAGGGAAAATATTTTCTATAAATTTTTTCGCTGGTTTCATACCGATCTTCCAGGACATTAATTTCTTTTAAAAGGTGGTCTTTCTGCGCCTGAAGCTTTTCAATACGAGAACTTAATTCATAAATTATTTTATCTTTTTTATCAGACATAAAATCACCTTTAACTCAATGATCCCGTTTTTTATACATGATGCAAGTAATACCACGGCACCCCTTTTAATTGCAAGGAGATTGATATTTTCATTGTTCCCCGAGTTTTACGGCCAGATAACCGTCAATAATCAAATGAATAATATGATGAACAACGCATACCAGCAGGGCAGATCCATATTCCGGAAAAAGGGTGACCTGAAGAATAACTGAAAGGGGAAGTGTCTTTTGAGATCCCATGAATATCTGACTCTCACGCCTGCCCTTTTTGATTTTAAACAGCCAGGACAGAAAAAAGGAAGAAAACAAAAGCAGAAGATGAAACATTACCACCATAACAATTACACTGAAAAGAGACCCGGTCTTTTGTATGAAAACGTCCCTGGACCCTGATGCGGCCATAAAAACAATACAGATGACAAAAACCTGATTGGCCGTCTGCAGAACCTTCAGCTTTTTATCATTGATTTTTCCGTAAAAGGCCTTTATGGCCATTCCCGATGCCATGGGGATAAGCACAAGAAAAAACAGTTTTTTCATTATGGCATATTGATCTATATTCACAATTGTTTTTTCGCCAAAAAAGGAAAGCAGCAGAGATAAAATAAAGGGAATGGAAACAATGGAAATAAAATTGGCCAGAATTGTAATAAACAGAGCATGGGCCATATTGCCCCCTGCCCTGCCCGTCATGACCACCCCGCTGGAAAGGGTTGTGGGCATAACAGCGACAATAAACATACCAATAATAACCCCTGTTTCAACCGGCAGAACGCTCAATGCAGCAGCAGACAGCGGGGAAACAATAAAAATGACAAACAATGCAGTTGCCGTTACCTTGACATCTCTGATTCCGGCCCTGATCTGTTCTGTTTTTATAATGATGCCTGAAAAGAGAAATATGGTAAAAATAACAAAATCAGGACCATAATGGGTTTTGAAAAAAAATCCGATTCCTGACAATGCGCCTGTTCTGTCTGCCATTACACTCATAAAAACAAAAATAAGACCAATTAAAAACCACTGCTGCTTTATTTTTTCTATCAAAGTAACCTCCTTTATTCTGTGAGATTCATTTTTATATCTCGATGATCAAGTCTTTTGAACAGCGCCGCCCCCAACGGTTCTTCCATAGAATCCCCATGATGCACAGCATCGCAACGAAGAATGAAAATTGAGTGATGCCGACCCTTGTCTTTTGTTTCAAGTTTTTTAAAAAAATAAGTAAAGTGTCCCTATATTTAAAGTGTCCCTGTTTTTGCAAATTTCTCATAAAAAACTTGATAATCGCGTATCAGGGATTGAAACAACGATAAGCTTCATATTACAATGACAATTTTCCGTCAATAGGCAATCCCGGAAACGGTATAAAAAATCAGCTGTACAATAAAAATTTTAAATCTTGACGTTTTTGCCGCAGATGGTATGTTTTGGATTTCGATACGGCTGAAGACTTTTATTTAAGGCTTATTTCACTTAAAAAGGGGCAGCAGATAGTGTACCGCTATTTTTATATTTTCAATTTACTTGTTCTGGCTTTTTTACTATCCTCAGGAACGGATATTTCAGCTTCAGAACCGGAAACACCCCCCCATGTAAGGGTATACACCCTTTCTGATCTGTGCAGGACAGCCTGCAAAACAGCGGAACAGATCAAAATTCAACAAAACGATCTTTTTATTGCAAAGGAAGACAGAAAAAGAGCTTTATCGGTTTTAATTCCCAGGGCCACGGCATTTGGCTCTTATTCCCTGAACAGGGAGCCGGATGAATACAGCCCGGACATCAGCGCTTTTGGTGTTAAACTCAATCAGACCTTTACCTTGAACGGAAAAGAGATTATTGCCCTTGACATGTCTGAAGATGCCATTGATGAGCAATCAATGCTGGTTAAAGCGGTTACATCTGATTATATACTTGAGGTCGCCAGGGCCTACTACCAGATTCTCAGCACCCAGCGGTACGTGGAAATTGCAAAAAGTGATGTCCAAAGGCTTGAAAAACACAGACAGGCTGTTCAGGAAAGGCTTGATGTGGGACAGGTCACAAAAACAGCGCTTTTCAGGGCAGAAGCTGAACTTTCAGGTGCCAGAACAACCCTTGTAAAATCTGAAAACGGATTTAAACTTGCAAAAGCATCCCTTCAAAGGCTTGTGGAAATTGATAAACACTTCAGTATCTCCAATAACGACATCAAAGCCTTGAAAAACTTTGTATATTCCTATGAAGAACTTAAACAGACCGCACTGGAAAAAAGGGCTGAAATCAAGGCAGCAGCGCAGCAGGTAAACATTGCCGAAAAAAATATCCAATATACCAGGGGCGCATACTGGCCTACCCTTTCCCTTGAAGGCTCCTATACAAATTCCAGTTTTGAATTTGACTCACCCAGGTATGGAACAACTGTCAGTGAAGATGCAGAAAACAGCAGTCTTGAAGCCAATCTTACCTTTACCATGTTTGACGGGGGATTAAGAGCTGCAGAAGTGCGGCAGGCCCTTGCAGACAAAAAAAAAGCGGATCTTGCGCTGGAAATGCAGAAAAAACAGATCATCCTTGAGACAAAAAGTGCATGGCTTGACTATGAAACCGCCATCAGTGTCCTCTTAACCCTTAAAGATGAGCTCAAATCTGCCCGGGAAAATTTCAATTCCGTAAACATGCAGTTCAGATACGGCATGGCAGATTCTGTTGATATGATGGATGCCAATACCCTTCTGGTAAAAGCTGAAAGGGAGCTTTCCGATGCGGAATACAGCCACGCCTTTTCCATTCTGGGAATCATGAGGGCAAGGGGTGATATTGTTGCTGTATTAACCGCAGGAGGCATCTAAAGCAAAACAGTTTATCCTGCCCTGTGAAGCCATTTTGTTGTGCAAAATTACGTACAGATTTTTTCAACCTGTTTCACAAGGCAGACCTGTCTGAATCAGGTGTTTTGGGACTTCTCCTGACTGTTTTTCAGACTTGCCTTGATGAATTCCCGGAAAAGGGGATGGGGATTATCAGGCCGGGACTTGAATTCCGGATGAAACTGACACCCCAGAAACCAGGGATGATCCTTTAATTCTACGATTTCCACAAGTTCATTGTCCGGAGAAGTGCCGCTGATTAACAGTCCTGCATTGACAAGGGACTCCCGGTATTCATTGTTAAATTCATACCTGTGCCTGTGCCGTTCAGAAATTTTTTCTTCCCTGTAGGCCTTCATTGCAAAACTGTCCTGTAAAAGGGTACAGGGATAGGCGCCAAGACGCATGGTGCCGCCTTTGTCTGAATTGCTGTCCCGCTTTTCAATCTGTTTTGAATGCTCGTCATACCATTCCTTCATAAGGTATATGACGGGATAGGGGGTATGGGGATCAAATTCAGAACTGTTGGCATCATCCATATCTGCAACATGTCTTGCAAATTCTATTACAGCCATGTGCATGCCAAGGCAGATACCAAAAAACGGGATTTTGTTGATCCTTGCGTATTTTACACCAAGGATTTTTCCTTCAATGCCTCTGGACCCGAATCCACCGGGTACAAGAATGCCATCCACCTTTCCGAGTTTTTCCTCAAGATTGTCATCCTTGAGCGTGCTTGAATCGATAAATTTAAGGTTGACCTTTGTATCGTTTGAGATTCCGCCATGGCTGAGGGCCTCATTAAGACTCTTATAGGATTCAGTCAGATCAACATATTTCCCCACAATGGCAATATCTATGGAGAACCGCGGATTTTTCAGTCTGTGTACCATATCCCGCCATTCTTCAAGCCGGGGGGCCCTGGCCCATATATTGAGTTTCTTGAGAATCTTGTCCCCAAGTCCCTCACTGTTGTAAACCAGGGGAACCTCGTAGATACAGTCCACATCCTTGGCTGTAAACACCGCATCATCATCCACATTGCAGAACAGGGCAATTTTTGATTTAAGCTTGGGCCCCAGTATGGTTTCAGTCCTGCACAAAAGGATATCCGGCTGAATTCCGATACTTCTCAGCTCCTTTACACTGTGCTGGGTCGGTTTTGTTTTCATTTCACCGGCTGATTTGATATAGGGCACCAGGGTCAAATGAACATAAATCAGATTGTGTTTGCCCACATCCGCCTTAAACTGTCTGATGGCCTCAAGAAA
>JAWOEJ010000078.1:0-4618 GCA_046482845.1 Desulfobacteraceae bacterium
CACCGAGGAGTCCGCGTGTATCCGTATGCATACGGTCCATATTGCCCTGACACAGCTGATTGAATGCAAAAAGGGCAAGTCCTGTCAGTTCATAGCGAAAACCGGATTTGCGGGACATGAAAAAGACATTCAGTCCCATTTGCCTGGGGGTATGGTATGTGTGTCGGTCAGATGAGTTCAACACTTTCCTCTCTTGTATAGGGGAAGTCCATATTACAGTCACAGAAAGGCGCCATTCCCCCGGCTTCATCCATGGCCTGTAATACAAACCGGTCATCCACCAGGTCCTGGACTGCCCGGCCGGAATCCAGGGCTGACAAAAATGCAGTGTCTCCTTCCACCCGGGTGGTTTTCATCTGATCGATAACAAACCGGGTGGCCGAGGGAAAAGGAAACGGCTGAAAATCAATGCGGGAAACATTCCATTCCGGATGCTTCAGCCGGGCTGGGTCAGGGGGGTCAAAAACCCTGTGCAGCACCTCCTGGGAAACCGGCAGGTACCGTTCTCCGTCACGGCTTAACAGATGGGCGGTTTCTTTGGGATTTTTCCGGCACCAGGCCTGGGCCCGGACAATGGCATTCATGGCTTTCTGCACCACCACCGGGTGCTGGTCAATAAACGGCTGGGCTGCAGCAATGACGCAGCAGGGATGGTTTTTCCAGATATCTCCGGTATACCGCATGATCCTGGCATTGAACCGTTGCTCAGCCAGGGCATTGAAAGGGTCTGCCACGATAAAGGCATCCACTTTTTTCCCCAGAAGTGCTGTGGGCATATCCGGAGGGGACAGGATAAACAGATTGACTTCATGGGGGGCAAGGGGCGCTGACTGGGGCTGGATCACCGGGGTCAGGCCCTGGGTCTTCAACCCCAGCTGAAGCACCAGATTGTGCATGGAATACCAGGAGGGAACCGCCACCTGTTTTCCCCCAAGATCTGCAAAATTCCGGATGGCTGAATCCCCCCGCACGGTTACCGCACTGCCGTTGGTGTGGTCCCATGCCAGTACACGCACGGGCAGGTTTTGTTTGAACCGCATCCATACGGGGATGGGAAAGAGCATATGGGTGATATCAAATTTTCTGGCCAGAAAAGATTCTGTGAGTATGTTCCAGGATCTCACCATAACGGGACGTTCAACATCCAGCCCTTCCCGGGAAAAATATCCCAGTCCATGGGCCACCAGAAGGGGGGCTGCATCAGTGATGGGAAGATATCCCAGGCGCAGGGGCACCTGTTTTGCAATGACGGGAGACCTGAGTACCAGACTGGAACAGGCCGCTGCAGCGGTGGATAAAAATTGGCGCCGGGTCACGAAAGACGGCTGTTTTTTGCTGGTAAGGCTGCCCATGTTACAACAAGGTCCTTTTGGCGAGGTAGACATTTTTAAACCGGTCCAGGATGGTTTTCCGGATCTCCTTGAACCGGGGGTGATTTCTGTCTCTGGGATAGGGTTCGCTAACCTCGAATATGTCTGTGATATTGGAAGGCGCTCCGGCCAGAAGGATGATTTTGTTGCCCAGGTAAATGGCCTCGTCAATATCATGGGTCACAAACACCGCTGTAAAATTTTCCGACAGCCACAGGTTCACCAGTTCTTCCTGGATATGGGCCTGGGTAAACGTATCCAGAGAGGCAAATGGCTCATCCAGCAGCAGAACCCTGGGATGTCCCACCAATGCCCTGGCCAGGCAGACCCGCTGGGCCATGCCCAAAGACAGCCGGCTGGGACGGGAATCAGCAAATCCGGCCAGCCCCATGATTTCCAGAAACTGGTTGACCCGGTAATCCAGATGTTCTGTATCCTTTCTTATTTTACAGCCATACGCCACGTTTTCCCAGACAGTGAGCCAGGGCAGCAGGGCCGGCTGCTGGAAGAGCATGGACCGGGAGGGATGGATCCCGGTGATGATGTCACCATCCGCCCGGATACACCCTTTGGTGGGCTGTTCAAGACCGGCCAGAAGGTTGAGCAAAGTGGTTTTGCCGCACCCGGATTCTCCCAGAATGATAACAAAATCACCCGGTGAAATGGCAAAGGAAATATCCTTTAATACCACATGCCCAGATTTTTTGTCATACAAAAAGGTTTTGGTTATTTTTTCAATATCAATCTGCAATGCTTTCTTCCCACTGGGAAAACTTTGGATACAGCTTACAAATACAGGTTCCCATGTCATGGATTCAGGCAACTGGTGTGCCATAGTTATCTTGCAGCGGAGCCCGCTCTTTCAGTTCGAACCGCTCACAAAGCAAAAAATTGGGCACATATTTATTTCTTTATTGCCACAATCAACAGTCCTTTGACTGGATTTCCCGACTGGTTCCTGATATCGGTATTGTTTATTTCAATTGTTTTTAATTCATGCCGGTTCAGGCATTCTTGAATATATGTCTGAGAATGTGCAAAGCGGCCGCTGGGATAAAGTTGATAATTTGTGGAATTACCTTTCAGTTTTTCAACTGAAAATGCAAATTTTCCTCCCTTACCAAGGGCTGAAGATGCGGATTTGATAATCTTATCCAGGTTCCCAAAATACACAAACACATCGGAGCTGTAAATCAGGTCGAATTTTGCTGGAAAGACCCATTCCTGAAGGATGTCAAAGACCTCAAGCCGATCGTATAATTTTTTTTCAAAGGCTTTTTTAAGCATTTTTGCTGATACATCAACACCTGTCAGGCTTTCTGCAAACGGTCGATAGAGTTGTGCGCCCAGACCCGTACCGCAGCCAAGGTCCAGAATTGACATTTTTTCAGTCAAATAAGGGCGCACAAGATGAAAGAGGAGTTTTGGGGTTTTATATTCCAGCCCTTTAACCAGAATCGTTTCAAAATTTTCAGCACACTGATCAAAAATACTGCGAACATGTTCCACCGGTGCAGCATCAGGTGTTTCATCCCCCACTATGCTTTGGAGCATGAATCTTGCGACTTCATTGTCCGGCTGTATTTTAAGCACCTGATTGTAATGTTCTTCAGCCGCTTTGAACTGTTCGGTCTTTTGAAGGACAAGCCCGAGATTTAAATGGGGGGACAGATAATCCGGCTGTATCTCAATGGCTTTTTTATATGAATTTAAAGCGTTTTCAGTCTGATTAAGCTCATCCTGAGCCACACCAAGATTGTTCCAGGCTTCTGCCATTTCAGGCGCAAACCTTACTGCCGACCGAAAACCTGCAGCAGCATCATCGAGTTTACCGAGTTCCCGGTACGCCACTCCCATATTATTCCATACCTGACCGATATCCGGCTGTTGATCGAGCATAAGTTTGTAAACA
This sequence comes from Desulfobacteraceae bacterium, assembly GCA_046482845.1. Lineage (GTDB taxonomy): Bacteria > Desulfobacterota > Desulfobacteria > Desulfobacterales > Desulfobacteraceae > DATFJZ01. The sequence goes on from JAWOEJ010000078.1 coordinate 3,283, forward strand.
ACCAGGGCCCCCTGATGATCATTCTCCAGCTGTTTAAGTCTACCCAGGTTATAGCAGGCTGACAGATCAGGCGGGTTGAGACGGGCTGCTTTTTCAAAGACCGGTTTGGCCTTTTCCGGCCGGTCCTGGTCCAGATACAGGTTCCCAAGGGCATTCAGCACCTGTCCCCAGTCAGGCCTTATTTTCAATATTTCCTGATACCCTTTTTCAGCTTCAGAAAATTTACCTTCCCTGTGGGCTGAATAATATCTTTTGAAAATTTCTTCGAGATTGTCCTGTGGTTTCTGTTCCATACTTAAATTCTTTTGAATTGCAATACTGTTGCTATTGGCTCAGTTTGGAACTTGCAATTCGATTAAGACTTACACCTGATTCAGCAGCTTGTATAGCTAACTTCCTAGGTTAACCTCAATGAACCTTACATTTTTGGGGTTTCGTTGAAACGCTATTATCAATTCATCTATATTTGCCATATCAAAATAGTATCATTATTGATATCATTGTCAAGTTGAAAAACGTAAGCTTTCAAAACGGTGCGCTGTAGCCCGGTCCCAGTGCATTTTATTGTTGGGTGCAGTCTTTTAATACTTGACAAAGCGCATCATTTACCCATGTGTTGAGACTCTTTCCATTTTTTCGTGCTTGTATAACAAGAGTTTTATGAAGTTCAGGTCCAACACGGACTAAGAATTTTCCTGAGTATGGCTTTTCAGGATCCTCACCACGCTCAGAACAAAATTCCAAGTAATCCTCTACTGAATCAGTAAAAGCTTTCCGAAGTTCATCTACCGATTCACCTTGGAAGGTAATTACATCTCGCAAATTGATGACTTCACCATGGAAAATATTGGCTTCATCATCAAACTCAACCCTTGCAAAATATCCTTTATATTCTATCATGGTCTCACCCCCGCCTCTTGTAGGAATCTTCTTACAGATTTAACGGCTCCCTTGTTTGTCACTCTTTCAGGATGGGGACGATAAAAAACAGCACGAATATCATTTAACGCTACTCTGACTCGTGAACCTCTACCCTCTGAAATATCAGCACCAAGAGCCTCAAATAACGACTCTATATTTACCCATGGGATATCTGATCGATCAGGCCTTTCAAATATTTTACCAAGGGTTTGCCGTTGTTTTTTATTCATGGCTAAATGATACTACATTTTGATACTATGTCAAGGTATTTTAATGGAGGTTTATGGATTAATCAAGACACCCCCAAAAAAAAACGGTGGCGGTAACTTGCCGGGCGCGTTGTTTTGCCCGGTCAAGTTCACCCGCTGGTTCTGCGCTGCTAAAATTAGTGATGCAGTTCAGCGTCAATTCGCTC
>JAWOEJ010000207.1:0-2665 GCA_046482845.1 Desulfobacteraceae bacterium
CTGGAACCGGGACAGGGTTATTGATGCATTGAACAATGCAGGCATACCCTGCAATACAGGGATCTGCCCGGAAATATATAAAGAAAAAGCGTTTACAAAAAGTAACTGCCGGATACAGGGGGCTATTAAGGACAGTAGCGGGAAAAAGTATCTGCCTGTTGCACGCAAACTTGGGGAAACATCAATCATGTTCATGGTGCACCCCACCCTGAACCCGGCATCCATGGGATATGTGATTGACCAGGTAAAAATTATAATGACTGAAGCTATAAAATAGAATCATTGTTAAACCTTTCTAAATAGTCAACAAAGATGTTTGCCAGTTGGCTTCTGTTAAATTTTTTTTCAGCAAAAATCCTGGCATTTTCTCCCATTTTCTTCATATGATGTTTATCCATTGACATGTTATACAACGCATCAGCAAATGCTTCAGGATCATCAGGTAACACAGTCTTTCCAAGACAGTTTTCGGTTATCATCTCTGCAAGCCACCCTGGATAATTTATAAAAACTGGTAAACCCATAGCAATGTAATCAAAAAATTTATTAGGTGATGTACCGTAATAAAATGCTGGAATATTATTAAGAATCATCAGCCCCAGGTCGACTTCTCCCATCAGCCCGATCAAATCTTTTTTGGGTATTGGATCAAAAAAAATACAATTTGATAATGATTCTCTGTGCTTTTTTTCTAAAAGCTTCGGCTTCAGTTTTCCATCACCAATAAACAAAAATTTGATATGGGTGATTTTTCTGTTTTTCATCACTTTTGCTGCATTGAGGACAGCATCCAACCCGTTGGCCATTCCATGCGCACCTGTATATACGGCCACAAAAGTGCCGGGTTTGAACCGTTTGTCCTTTGCCCGAAGTCTGATTTTTTCCGCTTTTGTCGCATCATCGGACGGTTCGAATAATGCGATATCACACCCATTGGGTATCATGATTACAGGTTTATTTTTCGGGGTTCTTTTTTCCATGCCCATTTTAATACCAGGGGAAAGGCCTATGCCGCCATCCATGGTTATATAGGCTGATTTTTCAAGAATAGACATCCCCAGGAGAATAACAGGATTGGTAACAGCGCCCATGGCTTTGGGCAATTCAGGCCAAAGATCGCGTACCTCGAAAACAAATTTTTTCCAGGGCTTTAACAACTTGGTGATAATACCTGGAATAGCAGCGGTTAAAGGGGTAGATGTTGCAAAAACAATATCATAATCTTTGCACAAAGCAATTTTTACACTTTTCAAAGAATATCTTAAAAAAATTATACTGCGTGTAAAAAGAGAGTCGTAATTTGAGTACGGCAGGGGAATTTCAATAACACGAATTCCGTTCACAAAGCCTTCCCGGATTCCCTTCACCGATTTGCCGGTTAATCCGGTTTTTGCCACGGATGATGAACCACAGACCATGGTGACTTCATGCCCTCTGTCAATCAGCTTCCGGGCAAATTCGTATGAGCGCGTTCCTGTGGCTCCCCCGGGCGTTGAAAAATGCTGGTGGAAATATAAAACTTTCATGGTGAATACTGAAAATTTTTTTTATTGCTTAAAATGGTCAAATGCAATGATGGTCTCAATCTCACACTCTTTGTTCTGAATGGTTTCAAAAATAATCTTCTGTCCTTTGGAATACTGGTTATATGAATGGGAAATATGGGTTTTTTCCACACGGCCTTTAATATTTGAATGAATCAGAGTATTCTGTACCCTCAGAGAACAGGCATCCATTTGAACAGCCTGATCCTGCATGTTCCAGATCTGTTGAATTTTTATCTCATCAAAGGTTCCCATAATGCGGTCATTAACAATAAAACCATAACGGGTCATCCGAACAGATCTGCGATGCACTGCACCATATGGTTTTTGATATCCGTAGTGCTCTGCGACTATTTGTTGATGTGAAAAATTTAACACCCTGGCAGTAATCCATGGTGACCAGCCAAAACGTCCTGCCCTGTTCATCTGATCGGCATCATTTATCACGATGGTATTATGGCCTGCCGTCCCTTCAAACCCATCAACTTTACGGCTTTTTGAATTGTATGAAAAAGAGCCGGAATCACAGAAAATATTATGACCATTATACCAGATATCCAAATGAAGCATATCACATTGTCCAGGTCGGTCTTTATACGCATGTGCTCTCATAAAGCCGAAACATTTTGAATTTCTTAAAATATAATAGCCGCCATCTCTAAACGCGTTTTCATAACAATCCGGCCATAGACCCTTATTGGTAAGGCCGAACAAATTGCATATGCCTCCGTCCCCCGGCTTGCCGGGCTGTGTTTTTTTTGGGGATACAGCTGCACCAAAATTCAAACTGGGACGAAAATCACGGTAATCCGCGTCTGAAGCCGGAAAAAGATTGGTGCCGTCATTGTTTCCATAATTGGGCAGCCATCCATTTTTCTGCATGAAAGAAAGTAAAAATACCATCATTTTATGATGTGCCCGGGTTATTTCAATCGGTAAAGAGATCTTTTTTTTTCGGCATATAAATATGACAAAGGAAACAATATCAACAACTAACCGTTGATATGTCATAGAATGCTGAATATATGCCCCATCATCATATACCTGATATCCGAGTTCCTTTTTAAGGAAGACAAAAAATTTTCCCCATAGAGAAAATTTTTAGCACTCCTGATTAAGCC
>JAWOEJ010000226.1:0-8229 GCA_046482845.1 Desulfobacteraceae bacterium
GTCGTGAGGCTTAGCCACTATTTTAAACCATAAATCAGGCTTAAACGTTTTAATGCCAATATACTCCATACAAGAAACAAGAAACTGAAAAATAGAGACAAGGGACTTTTTTTTCAAGAACACCCAAGCCTTGTCAGGCACAACAAAGCATGAAATTGTTAGCTGATTACTGAAGGCTGACAACTGATGGCTTTAATATAAAAACAGCATCAGATAAAGGTTTTATCCGGTAGCAATGGCAGAGAGGTCACACCCGTATCCATCCCGAACACGGAAGTTAAGCTCTCTTGCGCCGATGGTACTGCACAGGCAGCTGTGTGGGAGAGTAGGACGCTGCCGGTTTACATAAAAGCCCTGGCTGGACATTTGTCCGGTCAGGGCTTTTCTTATTTGTTCAAAGCTGATAACTGAGTACTGAAGGCCCTATGTACATTGTCCGGGTCAAATATTTCTTGACCAAAACCATTTTGAAATTTATACTTAAAAGTATAAACTTTAAAAATTGGAGATTTTATGAAAGCCACAGCAAAAGACCTTAGGTTTCATTCAAAGGAAATTTTGAGCACTGTAAGTAGAGGCGAAGAAGTCATAATTACTTATCGGGGCAAACCCTGTGCTAAACTGGTTCCTTATGATGAGTCAAAAACGGATAAAAAAAGCAAAACCAGTTTGTTTGGAATATGGGAAAATAACGACAAAATTGGAGACGTTGATAATTATGTCCGGGATTTACGAAAAGGAAGATTTTAAATGATAGTCGATACTGATGTCTTGATTTGGTATCTAAAAGGAAATGAAAATGCATTTGAGATCATTGAGGCGTTAAACAGGTTCTCCATTTCAGCCGTAACCTATATGGAAATTGTTCAAGGGATGAGAAACAAGAATGAATTAAACAGTTTACGACAGACTTTAAAGAGCTGGAATACCAAAATTATCTATATATCAGAGGATGTTTCTGCCAAAGCGATGTTTTTTGTGGAGCAACATTTTCTCAGCCATTCAATGCAGTTAGCTGATGCCCTTATCGGAGCAACGGCCATCTCTTCCGGAGAATCACTCCTTACCGCTAATGATAAACACTACAAGGTTTTAAAGGATCTTCAAATAATAAAGTTCAGACCATAACCTTTGTCCGGTCTGGGCTTTTTCTTCTGGAAGATCCCTAAACGTCCGGCGGCCTCATTCAGCTTGATATTGGCATTAATCCCGGGAATAAATATATGGCTTGCTTCCTGTAATCATGTACGTTACAGTACGCCTGTGTTAAAAGGTTCTCGTGATAATTGGCTAGGAAATTTTTTTAATGCTTACTGAGGAATTTATGGGAGCTTTGGAGATTACCTCAGGTGAATCAGCCTCTGCGGGGGTAAGCCGCCGAACAATAAACAATATTTGTACTTGAAAGGATAATAGTTGTACAGGGAAAAGATTATTCGCCGTTTATACTGCATTTTGAATTAAAAGGAGGAATCCTGATGAAAGAAAAAACCAAAAAAAATATTTATACCGCATTTATTGGTGAAGCCAAAGCTTATTTTCGACTGCAGGCCTTTGCCGAAAAAGCTGAAGAAGAAGAGCTGCCCCAGGTGGCCATGCTGTTTCGGGCCATTGCCGAGGCGGAACGTATCCATGCCACCCGTCAGCTGGGACTGGTTAAAGATCTCATTGTAAAAGATACAGAGACCAACCTGGAAAAATCCTTTCAGAACGAAAAAACCGTCAGTGAAAATATTTACCCGAATTTTATCAAAGACGCTGAAGAAGAAGGCGAAACCGCTGCGGCCAAAGTGTTCTCCTTTGCCCGGGATGCGGAAACCTATCATGCAAAACTGTATGAACGGGCCATGATGGACGTGATTAAGGACACGGTTAATGCCTATCACGTTTGTCAGGTGTGCGGTTATGTGACCCACAAAAAAGTTCCCAAAAAATGTCCGGTCTGCGGCGCCCCCAGGGAAAAGTTTAAAACCATTGAATAAATAGCCTGTTTTACATTACCAGACTTGAAAAAAGGAGAGGTTGTGAGCCGATTCAAGTTGACTTCCAGGTTTTCACCCACAGGAGACCAGCCTGAAACCATTTCCTGTCTTGCCGAAGGCATTGATTCAGGTCACAGGCATCAGGTGCTTCTCGGGGTTACCGGGTCTGGAAAAACCTTTACCATGGCCAATGTGATTGCAAAGGCGGGGAAGCCCGCCCTGGTCATTGCGCCCAATAAGACCCTGGCAGCGCAGTTGTACAATGAATTCAAGCTTCTTTTCCCTGAAAATGCAGTGGAGTATTTTGTCAGTTTTTACGATTATTACCAGCCAGAGGCCTATATTCCAACCAGTGACACCTATATTCAGAAGGACTCCTCCATCAATGAACTTATCGACAAGATGCGCCATTCTGCAACAAGGTCTGTTCTGGCCAGAAAAGATGTCATTGTGGTTGCCAGCGTGTCCTGCATTTACGGTCTTGGCGCGCCTGAGGACTATCTGGGCCTGAGGGTTGAACTCAGGGAAAACATGGAAAAATCAAGGGAGGGCCTTCTCAGGGAGCTTGTTAATATCCAGTATACCCGAAATGATATTGATTTTCACAGGGGGACCTTCAGGGTCAGGGGAGACCGAGTCGACATTTTTCCTGCTTATGAGGAAAACAGAGCATTGCGCATTGATATGTTCGGGGATACCATTGAAACCATTTCAGAAATAGATCCCCTTAAGGGCGATGTTTTCCATACCCTTAAGGAAACAGCTGTTTATCCGGCTTCCCATTATGTCACATTGAGTGGAACCCGGAAAAGGGCGGTCCAGGGGATAAAGGAGGAACTCAAGGAACGGCTTGAGTTCTTCAGAAGGGAAAACAAGCTTTTAGAGGCCCAGCGGCTTGAAGAGCGGACCATGTATGACCTGGAAATGATTAGTGAAATGGGGTACTGCAACGGTATTGAAAATTATTCACGCCATCTGACCGGCAGAAAACCCGGGGAACCGCCACCCACCCTTATCGATTATTTTCCAGAAGACTTTCTTGTTTTTTTTGATGAAAGCCATATTTCAGTTTCCCAGATCGGTGCCATGTACAGGGGAGACCGGTCAAGAAAGGAAACACTGGTTGAGCATGGGTTTAGACTGGTTTCCGCCCTGGACAACCGTCCCCTGAAATTTGATGAATTCAAGGCAAAGGTTGGCCCCTGCATTTATGTGTCAGCCACACCAGCAGATTATGAGCTGGAAAAGGCCGGTAAAAGAATAGCTGAACAGATTGTACGCCCCACAGGACTGCTTGATCCTGTCATCGAGGTCAGGCCGGCAACCACCCAGGTGGATGACCTTTACGAGGAAATCATGAAAACCGTGGCAGCAGATGAGCGGGTTCTGGTTACCACCCTGACCAAGCGGATGGCAGAAGATTTAACGGATTATTTTTCAGATCTCGGGGTAAAGGTTAAATACCTTCACTCTGATATAGGAACTGTAGAACGGATTGATATTATTCAGGATCTTCGCAAGGGTGTTTTTGAAGTGCTGATTGGGATCAATCTGCTGAGGGAGGGGCTGGATATCCCTGAAGTCTCTCTGGTAGCGGTGCTGGATGCGGACAAGGAAGGGTTTTTAAGGTCATTTCGATCCCTTGTCCAGATCGTGGGCCGGGCATCGAGAAACGCAGCCGGCAAGGTTATTTTCTACGCAGAAAGGAAAACACCTTCAATGAAGCAGGCCATGGACGAGACCCTGCGCCGCCGCATCATTCAAAAGGCGTACAATAAAAAACACAAAATTATCCCGGCCACCATCATCAAGGAAATCAAAATGTTTGACTATACCATGGAAAAAAAGATTCTCAATGAAGACTCTATGGTAAATGAGCAGGTAGTTGATTATCAGGCAGGTGATGACAGCCTGGATACTATTATAAAAAATCTGGAAAAAGAGATGAAGGCAGCATCTGCTGAAATGAAATTTGAAAAGGCCGCGGATTTAAGGGACAAGATCAAGGAATTGACCCGGATAAAGGACCTTTGATCCAGATCCCTTATTTTTGAATTTTGATATTTTTATCCAGGGCTGAGGTTGACAAAACATATAAAAGGTTTCATACTGACATAAATTAGATTTTTGCTGGGGGAGCTGTAAAAAGCTGAGAAGGCCGGCTGCCTGACCCTTGGAACCTGATACGGTTAATACCGGCGTAGGGAAGCGATGATATCCAGATTATCACTTCAATTCGAAAAATGCCTGTCTGATCAACAGCCTGAACTTCCCGGACCCCATCAGTTCTCCCCCTTATTTTTATCTCGTACGGCTGCGTGCAGGGCCCGGGCCGCTTTTACAGGAGGATAAAATACACAATGGAGATTCATTTGAACGGCAGTATTGTCAGTATATCTGCCTGTAATATCGATACCCTGGTTCATGAACAGGGGCTTGATCCCCGGTCGGTTGTCGTTGAGTACAATAATAAAGTGATACCGCAGAGGGAATGGGACAAAACAGTTCTCTGTCAGGGGGATGTGGTTGAGCTTTTAAGTTTTGTTGGAGGAGGATAAATCAGGATGAATAAGAACATAGGGATTCAAAACACAGGAGATCCGCTTTCCCTGGGAGGGCAGATATTCAACAGCCGGCTGATCACAGGAACCGGTAAGTTTTCATCAAGGTCTTTGATTGCACCCATGCTTGAAGCAAGCGGGTCTGAGATGATTACCGTGGCCCTTCGCCGGGTGGATGCCGGGGCTGAAAAGAAAAATATTCTGGCGTATATTCCTGAAAATACAACTTTGCTGCCCAATACATCCGGGGCCAGAACAGCTGAAGAGGCCGTCAGGATTGCTCACATCGCAAAGGCTGCAGGCTGCGGCGACTTTATCAAGATCGAGGTGATCACCGAGATGAAGTACCTTATGCCGGATAATTATGAAACCCTTAAAGCCACACAAATTTTAAGCCGTGAGGGATTCAGGGTCCTGCCCTATATCATGCCGGATCTGACCATTGCCCATCAGCTCCAGGATGCCGGTGCAGCTGCGGTAATGCCTCTGGGGTCTCCCATCGGGTCCAACCGGGGGATAAAAATGGAAGAGATTATCCGTATAATCATTGAAGGCATTGATGTTCCAGTGATTGTGGATGCAGGCATCGGCAGGCCCTCCCAGGCAGCCCATGCCATGGAGCTGGGTGCGGATGCTGTTCTTGTCAACACCGCCATTGCCACAAGCAGTGATCCGGTTCAGGCCGGCAGGGCCTTTGCCATGGCTGTGGCTGCGGGCCGCATGGCCTTTTGTGCCGGCATGGCAGGAGAAAAATGTCAGGCCTCAGCATCATCCCCCCTCACCGGGTTTTTAAGGGAGAGCGCATGAGTTTTTTAAATGAAGTGGACAGGTTTTTAGAATTTGATGTTCATGACTATCTCGCCGGTGTTACTTTGGATCAGGTGGCGGTTTCCCTGAACAAACCTGTACTGAACCGGTTTGATTTTTTAAATCTCATCTCCCCGGCGGGGGAATCCTTTATAGAGGAAACAGCCCAGCGGGCCAGAAGAGAAACCATTCAGTATTTCGGACGGACCATTGGCATGTATGCGCCCATTTATATTTCAGATTACTGCGTGAACGGGTGCGTGTACTGTGCCTTTAATGCCCGCAATTCCTTTAAGAGAACCCGGCTGACCCTGGACCAGATTGAAGACGAGTGCCGGGCCCTGGCTGCTACCGGCATCAGACACACCATGCTGCTGACCGGTGAAGCCCCGCTAAAGACCCCTCTGGATTATCTTGAGGCTGCTGTCAAGATAATGAAACAATATTTTGCCTCCATTTCTCTTGAGATTTTTCCCATGGGCCTGGAGGAGTATACGGTATTGAACCGGGCTGGGGCCGATTCCCTCACGGTTTACCAGGAAGTGTATAACCGTAAAATTTACCAGGACGTGCACCCCTGGGGCAGAAAGGCGGATTATGCATACCGGTTGTTAACCCCGGAGCGGGGGGCGGATGCCGGGTTCCGTTCAATCAATATCGGTACATTGTTCGGACTGGGGAATCTGTACCAGGAGGTGTTTCTTACGGCCTGTCATGCCCGTTTTCTTGAAAAAAAATATCCCCATGTGGAAATCGGACTTTCCATGCCAAGGATGCAGAAGGCAGACCATGCCATTTCTCCGATAAATATCCTTTCTGATTTTCAATTTGTGCAGTTTATGACAGCCCTGCGGGTTTATCTGCCCCGGGTGGGGATGAGTATTTCCACAAGGGAATCCGCGCCTTTCAGAGACCACTTGCTGCACCTGGGGATCACCAGGCTGTCAGCAGGGTCCAAAACTGATGTGGGCGGATATTCCATGGAAACCGGCAATGAAACCTTTCAATTTGATATTTCAGACAACCGCAGTGTGGATGAGGTAACCGCCATGATTCGTACCAATGGCTACCAGCCGGTGTTTAAGGACTGGGACTGCATATGAGTGGTGATTCTGAATTGTTCAGGGTCGGCATTGCAGGCCTTGGGGGGATCGGGTCCCAGGTTGCCCAGATCCTGGCACGGTCAAAGGTTGAATATCTTTGCCTGGCGGATTTTGACCGGGTGGAACAAACCAATCTTGACAGGCAGTTTTACTTTTATGATCAGATTGGCGGATACAAGGCAGATATGCTGGAAATCAATCTCAAACGCATCAACCCCGGTATTACCGTTGAAACAGCACATGCAAGGCTGGATTCCGGTAATATCATTGATATTTTTAAAAACTGCCATGTTATTGTGGAAGGTGTGGATGACAAACAGACCAAAAAAATGGTTGTAGAGGCTTTTGCAGGGCTGATGACACCTGTTGTTTCAGCATCAGGCATTGCAGGCAAAGATATGAACACCGTGACAGTTAAATCCATGGGAAATTTGATTGTTGCAGGCGATCTGATGACAGATGAAGCAGATGCCGGGCTTTTCCCGCCCAAAATTCATATGGTGGCTTCCCTTATGGCCGGTGAAGTGTTAAACTTGAAAAAATGAAGGCCTTACATGAAAAAAGAAGGCCTTACATGAAAAAGGAGGGCCTTACATGAAATCTGATCAAATATCCGGTTCAGTTAAGATGTCCGGTTCAGTTAAGAAAACCATACTGCCAAATGGAATTTACGGGATTCTTGCCGAGAAATTTTCCCTGGGAAGGGATAATGTGACAGTGGCCCAGCTCATGGTGGATGGAGGAATTGATATTCTTCAGTACCGGGAAAAACGCCATGAAAAAAGCATGAAAGAAATGTATGAGGAATGCCTGGCCATCAGAAAAATAACCGCCCGGGCCGGGGTGCCGTTTATTATCAATGATTTTGCCGATCTGGCCCTGGCTGTTCATGCCGACGGGGTTCACGTGGGCCAGGAGGATATGCCTGTAACTGCTTTGAAACAAATTTCAGGCGATAATATGATCGTCGGCTGTTCCACCCATTCCCCCGGGCAGGCAAAACAGGCTGTAAGGGACGGTGCGGATTATATTGGTGTGGGCCCTGTTTTTTCAACACAGACCAAGGAAGATGTGTGTGACCCCGTGGGGTTTGACTATTTGAACCATGTGGCCGCAAACACTGCCATTCCTTTTGTGGCCATCGGGGGGATAAAAAAACACAACCTTGCCGAAGTTGTTAAGAACGGTGCAGGATGTGTCTGTCTGGTTACGGAAATTGTAGGGTCTGAAGATATTCCGGGCAGGATTCAGGAGCTGAAAAAAATATATTCTGAGACTTTGATTTCAGTTTAACCCTTTAACTCGGTTATCAAGTTTTTATGGAAGGACCTATTAAGAGCTCCCAGCGGTTGCCTGTCAGGAACATTGAGAACCAAAGGAGATCAGACTTTTTCCCTGCCAGGCGTTAACAAAATCAAGCTGTTTGAGGACCAGTGCCCGCAGTTCTTGTTTTTTAGCCTGGCAGGGAAACAGTCCTCCGTCGTTCTCGTTCCTGACAGTCACCCGCTGGGGGCGGTGCTATTTAAAAAACTTGATAACCGAGTTTAACATTTACATTTCTTTATGATACAGCAGCAGGCCTGTCACTTTTATGGTGCAAAGTTCCTTCATTTCCATGGAAAGCAGCCTGAAATAGGGACAGGTGTTTATTGTTTGTGCAATGGCTTCCGCGTATGCCGGATTTAATTTTTTCATCGCTTTTTTGTCGGCTTCAGATCGTTGATGGATGAGATTGAATCACAAAGCATTGGGTGAAACGGTGAAGGACCTGTGCGT
>JAWOEJ010000364.1:0-6643 GCA_046482845.1 Desulfobacteraceae bacterium
CAAGAACTGAAGCATTCTTTTGTTCTTTTAAGATATGTAATAATAAATCTTGTTTATCACCTGATTTTAAATAATAGGCTGTTTGTTTAATGGATTCTAAGGTTGTTTCTTCAGGTGTGATTTGTATTCTTATTGGATCTATTAAGATAGAATTGGCTAAGTTTAAAATAGACTTAGGTAAGGTTGCTGAAAAGAGCATGGTTTGTCTTTGTTTAGGAACTAAAGCAATAACCTTTTTAACATCACGTATAAAGCCCATATCTAACATACGGTCTGCTTCATCTAAGACAAAGTATTGAACTTGACTTAGTTTAATAATATTTTGATTAATTAAATCTAATAATCTACCAGGAGTTGCGACTAAGATGTCTCCACCTCTTTTTAACTATAAGACTTGATTCTTTTGTTTATCTTGATAACCGAGTAATAGCACAACCTATTGCCTTGTCAATCTCATATCCTGGAGAAGAGCGTTGTAATTTGAACGGAAGGGGTTGATATCCACCCCGCCCCGTCTTGTAAATCTGGCATAGACAAGGAGTTTTTCAGGTTCGCATTGATTGAAAATGTCCATGAAAATGGTTTCCACACAGTTTTCATGGAAGCCTGTATGGTTTCTCAGGGAAATCAGGTATTTAAGCAGTCCTTTGTGATCAATTTCCATTCCAGTGTATTCAATCATGATGCTTGCCCAGTCCGGCTGTCCTGTAACCGGGCATCTGGTTCTTAAAAGATTGGAAAAAACTGTTTCACTTGTCTTTTTGTCCTTAACCCGCAGCAGTTCTGGATTGATCTGGTAATCAATGATGTCTACATCCAGATTGTCCAGGCAGATTCCCTGGAAGGAAATCAGTTTTTCTCTGTTAAAAAGGCCGGGCCTTATCAGATGAACTTCCACTTTTTTCCCCGATACCCTGGAAAAATCCTGTTCAATGGTTTTCCTGACCTGGTCTGCAGATTGAAAACAGGTCTGGTTTAATGAGTTCAGATACAGCTTGACGGATTTTGATTCAATGATATTATCGCTGTCAAAGGGAAATACAAAGCGTGCTATGGCAATTTCAGGCTTTCCTTTGGTATTTAGCCAGGACAGTTCATAACAATTCCATATATCCTTTCCTGTAAACGGCAAGGGAGATGGAACACCAATTGAGTTTCTTGCCTCTTTCCTTGAAACCGGGAAAAGTTGCGCTGGATCATAGCCGGGGCTGTGATGTCTCTGTTTTCCCAGGGGAATTTCATTGAGCGCTGTCATGAAATGAATATACCATGTTTTTTATTCAATGTTGAGGGTTATTTTTTTTGAGTATTGTAATCTGGATAAAATTATTTCATAATAACCTCCATGTCCTGGCAGACACAGCAAAGACTTGCTGGATGGAGGGAAAAGGACAATTCGTGAGCGAATTAGTTTTTGACATAAGCCTTCTCATGGAAGCATGAAACTTGAATTATACCGCGCCTTGTTTCTTGTTTTTTACAAAAAATAAGTAAAGTGTCCCCATATTTCAGAAAGCTGAAACTGATTACTGACGGCTGATGGCTGATGGCTGATGGTTTTCAAACAAACACAGAGGCTGGCTTGATTTCAAAACTCATAACCCCTTATTTCGTGGAAAATAAAGGAAAAATTGCACTGGGAATTTTTTTTCTCATTGTTGTGGATTTTTTTCAGATTATTATTCCATGGATTGTAAAGTCCGCTGTAAATGCCCTTTCCCTTGAGGAACTGGATATGGGGTTGATTTTAAAATTTTCAGGAGCCATTGTTTTTTCAGGGCTGTGCATTGCTGTTTTAAGGTATTTCTGGCGCATGCTGCTCATGGGAACGGCAAAAATCATGGAAAAGGGGCTCCGGGACCATCTGTTTTCCCATATCCTTAAACTCGATGCCCGTTACTACGACCGGGTAAGGACAGGGGATCTTATGGCCCACGCCACCAGTGATATCAATCATATACGACTGGCCTTTGGTATGGGGATGATTGCCCTTACCGATGCCTTTTTCCTTGGCGGGGCAACCATTGCCTTTATGCTCTATATGAATGTGAAATTGACCCTGCTGGCCCTGATACCCATGCCCTTTCTCATATTAACAGCAAAAATCCTTGGCAGAAAAATGCACGATTTCCATTCAAAGGCTCAGGAAGCCTATTCTTCTTTAACGGAAATGGTCAGGGAAAGTTTTTACGGCATACGGATTCTAAAGGTGTACAATTATGAACGTATGATAAGCCGAAAAGTGGAAGAATCATCTGTCCATTATTTTAATAAAAATTTTAAGCGGGCAGTTCTTACGGCGCTTATAAAGCCCATGATGATTTTTTTTCTCAATCTTTCCATGTTTATCATTGTGTTTTACGGCGGGGCGCTTGTTATAAGGGATCTGCTGACTCCAGGGGAACTGGTGGCTTTTATTCAGTATATGTGGCTTCTGGCCTGGCCCGTGATCGCGGTGGGGTGGATGATAAACCTGGTAGAGCGGGGCCTGTCTTCCCTTAAAAGGATAGAAAAGGTGGTTGAAACAGAGCCTGAGGTGAAACACAACCCCATGGCCGCTCCCTTTGATATCCCGCTGGAGAACATTGATTTTCATGATGTTGTTTTTTCCTATGAATCTGTTTCCAGCAGCAACAGGTTACACAACAGGGTGCTGGATAATATTTCCCTGTCCATCAGGTCAAAGGAATTCATCGGCATTACAGGTCCGCCGGGGAGCGGGAAAACCAGTCTTGTTCAGCTGATTTTAAGACTTTACGATCCAGATTCGGGAAAGCTGTGCTTTAATGGTCAGGATATAAAAACCAGGCAACTGGATACAATAAGAAAAAAAATAAATTTCATGCCCCAGGAATCCTTTCTTTTTTCAGGCACCATAAGGGACAATATTGTCATGGGAAGAAATATAACAGAAAAACAGTTATCTCAGGCTGTAATATATGCCATGCTTGAAACCACCATTGATCATATGCCTGCAGGGATTGACACCATTGTCGGTGAAAGGGGAATCACCCTGTCCGGGGGACAGAAACAGAGAATTGCCTTTGCAAGAACCATTTTAGAAGAAAAAGAAGTTTTTGTTTTTGATGATCCTGTCAGCCAGCTGGATACAGAGACAGCCTCAGAAATCATTAAAAGACTTGAAGACCTTAAAAATCAGAGTACAATTATTCTGGTGTCCCACAGGATTGCTGCCCTGGCATTCTGTGATGCCATATATGTTTTAAAAAACGGTAAGATTGAATGTTCAGGAAATCATGATACATTGATGACAAACAATTTGTTTTACAAAAATGCCTATACGTTTCAGCTGTCCTCAGGACGTAATTAGAAGGAGGTGTGTATGGAAACCGTATTTGTAAATGTGGAAAAATGTATTGGCTGCAGGCATTGTGAACTGGCCTGTGCCCGAGTACATGCCAGTGACAAAAAGCCCTTTTCTGGTTTAACAGATCTTCCAAAACCCAGGATAAAAGTGGGGACAGGAGTTGATTTTATACCATTTCCCAATCGCTGCCGTCATTGCGATCCTGCTCCCTGTCTTCAGATCTGCCCCTCGGGTGCCATTTGTAAAGACCTGGGAACCGGTGCCGTGCTTATCAATGAAAACCGCTGCATTTCCTGCGCCATGTGCGCCATGGTGTGTCCCTTTAATGCCATTTCGTTTTATCCGGCTTCAGGGATGGATCACGAGGTTGCGTATAAATGCGATAATTGCATTGATTGCCGGGAAAATGATACCCCCCCTGCCTGCGTTGACGCGTGCAAAACCAATGCCCTTGTTTTTGGTGAAATCAACGGGATTCTGGATGAGAAGGAACAGAGATTTGTTCAGAAAGTCACAGAGGATTTAAAAGGGAGGCCCCTTTCTGACCTGCCTGACAATATCAGAGCCTTTAAGGCCATTAAACAGAAAATCGCCCAGCTGGGCCCAATGCCGTCATCCAATTAACGCTTTTATCACACGATGATCAGGTTTTTATGGAAGGGCGGCGGTATTCAAAAAACTTGAACATTGAGTATCAAATCAAGGAGGTAGATATGACATACCAGGGACTGGATGCCAATAAAATAAAAGAAATTGTAAAGAACAGAACCAGTGATGAATCTGCCCGGCCTGCCCTGGAAGCGGCTATGAAACAGGGGATTGAAACCGCATGGGACAGGCTGGAAAAACAGCAGCCCCAGTGCGGTTTCGGAGAAATGGGGATATGCTGCAACCGCTGCACCATGGGCCCCTGCCGGATAGATCCGTTTAACAACGGACCGGACAGAGGGGTCTGCGGTGCAGATAAAGACCTGATTGCAGCCAGAAATTTTCTGGATGATCTTGCCACAGGGGCCGCCGCCCATTCTGACCACGGCAGGGAAGTTGTGGAAACCCTGTATGCGGCAGCTTCCGGTACGGCCAAAGGCTATGAGATTACAGATACAGACAAGCTTAACCGGATAGCAGAAGAACTCGGTGTTGAAACAGAGAAAAGAGAAAAAAATGACATCGCAAAAGAGGTGGCCCTGGCCCTTCTTCAGGAGTTTGGCACCATCAACAACCGGATTCAGTTTGTTGAAAGGGCCTGTGAAAAAACCAGGACCATATGGAACAAGGCCGGCATTTATCCCCGCAGTGTTGACAGGGAGATTGTGGAATGTATGCACCGTATCCATATGGGGGTGGGGGCAGATTATGCCAATATCCTTCTCCATGGGCTGCGCACCTCATTGTCAGACGGGTGGGGCGGATCCATGATGGCAACGGAAATATCTGATGTGCTTTTTGGTACCCCTCAAATCGCTTCTTCCACCACCAATATGGGTGTTTTAAAAGAGGACAGGGTCAATATTGTGCTTCACGGCCACAATCCCATTCTCTCTGAAATGGTTGTAAAGGCGGCTGAAGATCCAAAAATAAAAAAATTGGCTGAGACAAAAGGGGCAAAAGGGATAAACCTTGTTGGGATGTGCTGCACGGGAAATGAGCTTTTGATGCGAAAAGGGATTCCTGTGGCCGGAAATATGCTGAATCAGGAGCTGCTCCTGGCCACCGGAGCCGTTGAGGTAATGGTGGTGGATTATCAGTGTATTTTCCCCTCCATTGCCCAGACCGCTGCCTGTTTTCATTCAAAAATTGTTTCCACCAGTGAAAAATCAAAGGTCCCCGGGGCAGTTCATATGGAGTTTCATCCCCGCACAGCCTCGGATACAGCCGCTGCCATTGTAAAGCTGGCTGTGGAGAATTTTTCAGCCAGAAATCCGGACCGGGTGAATATTCCGGGAAAACCTGTTGATATAATGGCAGGATTTTCCGTGGAAGCCATTGTAAATGCACTAGGGGGTTCCCTTCAGCCCCTGGTTGATGTCATTGCCGCAGGAAAAATCAGGGGGGCCGTGGGTATTGTGGGGTGCAACAATCCAAAGATAAAGCACGATTACGGCCATGTGACCCTGGCAAAGGAGTTGATAAAAAGGGATATTCTGGTGGTTGAAACCGGGTGTGCCGCCATTGCCTCGGGCAAGGCAGGCCTGCTTATGCCTGGAGCCGGGGCACTTGCCGGCAGCGGGTTAAGTCAGTTGTGCAAGGATCTTGGCATCCCGCCGGTGCTTCACATGGGATCCTGTGTGGACTGCTCCAGAATTCTGGTTCTTGGTGCTGAACTGGGCAAAGCCCTTGACGTGGGCATTGATCAGCTTCCCCTGGCAGGAGCCGCACCGGAATGGTATTCCCAGAAAGCAGTCTCCATTGCTTCTTATTTTGTTTCTTCAGGCGTGTATACGGTTCTTGGCATTCCCCCCAAGATTTTTGGAAGCAGTAATATTATCAAACTCGTCACAAAAGATCTGGAGGACATTGTGCATGCCAGCTTTGCTGTGGAGCCGGACCCTGTTGCCGCAGCACAATTAATTTCAGATCACATTGAAAAGAAAAGAAAACATCTGGGCATATGAGTAATTTTATATGAAAGCCATCAGCCGTCAGCCATCAGTACTCAGCTAAAAGCTAACAGCTAAAAGCTAACGGCTTTCATGATTTGTTGTGCCCGTCAGGGCATGGGGGTTATATGGAAACAGCAATAGCAGGAATGGGGCCGGCAGGGGTAAATGTTGCCAAAACCTTGAGAAAAAACGGATTTAATGGAAACATAACCATGTTTTCCGCTGAAAAAACCCCGCCGTATTCGCCACCGGCCCTTGGTGACTATCTGATAACAGGAAATGACAGGGTCCTGTTCTGGGAAGGCAGGGATTTTTGTGATGCCTATGATATCAACTGCCGCTCAGGGGTTGCGGCGGCCGGGATAATACCGGAAAAAAAAATACTGATCACGGAAAATAAAGAAGAAATTTATTTTGATCACCTGGTGATTGCCTCAGGAAGTTCCCTTTACGCCCCTGTTAAAGGGTCCTGGAAAAAAGGGGTGCTGAATTATAAAACCCTTGCCGGAACACAGAGAATAAGAGAAATCGCCAGCCAGGACGGACACAAGAGCGGCATTGTTGTAGGCGGCGGGTTCATTGGGGTTGAAATTGCCCTCTGCCTTGCAAAAGCAGGAATAAAGGTGTCCCTGCTCAACCGGCGGGGCTGGATCATGCCGCGGCTCCTTGACAGGGAAACCGCTGAATACGTCAGAAATGACCTGGAATCCCA
>JAWOEJ010000376.1:0-5178 GCA_046482845.1 Desulfobacteraceae bacterium
TCAACGGGCAGGGCTTTTTGCGTTTTTACATGTACCGTTCTTTTACAGATACATTTTGAATCCTTGGATAATTGTGATTTGGGAAAAACTTGATTTTTGAAAAAATGGAAAAATTATGATCGGCAAATTTTGGTTGTATCTGATGGAAATCAATGATACAGCTACAATGGTTGAGTTTTTATGGAATTAAGTTTTGTTGCAATTACTTGATTCTTGGAAAATTTTTCTTACCACAGGGTAGACTTTGGGTGACTCAAATACAGTATTCTCAGCCAGAAATATCAGGCACATCGAAAAAATG
The DNA here is from genome assembly GCA_046482845.1 of Desulfobacteraceae bacterium. Taxonomy (GTDB): domain Bacteria; phylum Desulfobacterota; class Desulfobacteria; order Desulfobacterales; family Desulfobacteraceae; genus DATFJZ01. Next base: position 302 of record JAWOEJ010000376.1, read on the forward strand.
CTTGCCTCAGACATTAAATAGGGGTCATCTATGGCATTGAAACCCACCTATGAAGAATTGGAAAGACGGGTTCAGGAACTGGAAAAAATAGAATCCGAACTCGAATATTCCAAGGAAATGTTGCGGGTTTACGAAAAAGCCTCCCTCGGCTATCAATCACTGGATGAAAATGGACATTATATTACTGTCAACCAAAACTGGCTGGATACCCTCGGATATGACAAAGAAGAGGTCATTGGCAAATCCTTTGCAGATTTTATACACCCTGACTGGCGACATCATTTCAAAGAAAATTTTTCCAGGTTCAAGTCCATTGGTGAAATATTAGGGGCCGAGTTCGAAATGGTCAAAAAAAATGGGGATTTCATTCTGGTTTCTTTGACCGGTAAGATAAGCAGAGATCATAAAGATGACTTTCAGCAGACCCACTGTATCTTTCATGATATTACCGAGCGTAAGCGGGCGGAAGAGGCTCTCAAAGAAAAGACACAACTCCTACAGAATATCACGGATAATATGTTCGACCTTGTCTCGTTGACTGACATGAAAGGTAATTTCACATTTCTTGGCGCTTCCCACAAAATATTAAAATATGATCTGGAACAGTTGATTGGAAAAAATGTTCTGGAATTTATCCACCCTGATGATTTGCCCGAAATATCATCAGTATTCAATGATTTTCTATTCAGTCTCGATGATAACCAAAAAGTTGAATACCGATATCGGTGCGCTGACGGTACCTATATCTGGTTAGAAACAGTTGGACGATTCATCAAAGATGACAAAGGCAACCCAAAGGAAATTCTCTTCAGTTCAAGAGATGTTACTGGACGGAAACGCGCGGAGAAAGAACTGGTCAGAGAAGTAACTCGCCAGCGTATCCTAATGGAACAATCCAGAGATGGAATTGTTATCCTTGACCAGACAGGACAGCTGATCGAGTCCAACCGGCGATTCGCTGACATGCTTGGCTATCCCCCTGAATCAATGTACCAGCTCAATGTGTTTGACTGGGAATTCCATCACCCACCTGACCGTATAATCGAGATGATAAACAGCGTTGATGAAAGGGGTGACACTTTTGAAACCAGACACCGACGCAGAGATGGCAGCATCTATGAAGTTGAAATAAGTTCTAACGCTACATGGTTCGACGGGCAAAAACTAATTTTCTGCATATGCCGAGATATTACCGAACGTAAACAGGCAGAACAGTCATTAGCTGAAAGTGAAACCCGTTACAAAGCCCTTCATAACGCTTCTTTCGGGGGAATTACCATCCATGACCAGGGGGTCATACTGGAATGTAACCAGGGTCTTGTAGAGATGACCGGCTACCAATATTCAGAGCTTATCGGAATGGACGGACTTTTGCTGATAGCTGATAAATCCCGTGAAGCCGTGATGAATAATATCAGGAATGGTTATGAAAAACCTTACGAAGCTTTTGGACTGCGCAAAAACGGAGAAGAGTTCCCCATACATCTGGAAGCCCGCAACGTTCCATATAAAGGAAAACAGGTTCGAACTGTTGAATTCAGGGATATCACTGAGAGTAAAAAAGCGGAAAAAGAACTGATTGAGTTAAAGAAAAGGAATCAAGCACTGTTGGATTACTCGCCAGTGTGCCATAAAATAGTGGATCTTGATTTCAATCTGCAATACATGAGCGCAAGTGGATTTAAAATGCTTAAGCTTGATGACAATGCGCAGGTTTATGGAAAACCCTACCCATTTACATTTTTTCCCTCAACTTTTCGAAATGAAATGATACAGAACTTGAAAAAAGTAAAAAAAACCGGCAACCCAATCACCATAGAGGCATTGGCCAAAGATATTGAAGGAAATGATATATGGCTTGAATCCGCTCTAATACCAGTTTTTGATGTAAATGGAAAAATTGAATATTTAACGATCGTGTCTTCTGATACCACTTGGCGCAAAGAGGATGAGAAGGAAAAAGAGCGTCTTGAAAGGCAGTTACAACAGACTCAGAAAATGGAATCCATCGGATCTTTGGCCGGCGGCATTGCCCATGACTTCAACAATCTTTTGTTTCCCATTGTGGGGTTGTCGGAAATGATGTTGAATGATTTTCCTCCAGACAGCATGGAACGTCATAACATTCAGGAAATATTTCACGCCGGCACCAGGGGCAGAGAACTGATCCAGCAGATCCTTTCCTTCAGCCGGCATTCAGAACATCAGCCGATACCAGTTCACATCCAGAAAATACTCAAAGAAGTTTTGAAGCTCTGCCGAGCCACGATTCCGGCGGATATCACAATTACACCCGATATCCAGACCGACTGCGATCCGGTCATGGCAGACCCCACCCAGATCCACCAGATCGCCATGAACCTTATCACCAATGCCTATCATGCCGTCGAATCCACCAGGGGGACCATAACAGTTCAGCTCAAAGGGACAGATTTCATTTACGAGGATGATTCGGATGTTCAGCTCTCATCCGGCCGCTATGTTGTTCTGTCGGTAACCGATACCGGCACCGGCATCGACCCTGCTGTCATGAACAAGATCTTTGATCCCTATTTCACAACCAAAGAAAAAGGAAAGGGCACCGGCCTCGGCCTGGCAACGGTATACGGCATCGTAAAATCACATGGGGGAGACATCAAAGTTCACAGTGAGGTGAGGAAAGGGTCTTCCTTTCATGTCTATCTGCCAGTGTTGGAAAAATCGGCAGATATTGCACCTGAGAAACAACTGCAACCGCTTCCCACAGGCACGGAACATATTCTGCTGGTGGATGATGAAGAGCCGATTGTTCATATGGAACAACAGATGCTTGAACGACTGGGGTATCGCATTACCTGCTTTTCAAGCAGCGTTGATGCCTTGGCAGCATTCAGAACTGATCCATCCCGCTTTGATCTGATTTTAACAGACATGAATATGCCTAATTTAAACGGCATGGAGCTTGCAGAACAACTGACTGCCATCAGATCCGATATCCCTGTAATCATCTGTACCGGGTTCAGTGAAAGGATCAACAAAGAAAGTGCCGCAACAAAGGGAATTAAGGGTTTTTTGATGAAACCGGTGGTGATGAAGGATCTTGCAGAAAAAATACGGGAAGTTCTGGTATGTAGATATGCAAGCTCCGATTAACTTTTTGCTTTATTCGATTGAATAGTATCCAAAACTGCATTATACACAGGCCACGATACCAACATGTTGCCTTAGGAGCAAGACAATGAATGACTCTCATTATTTAAAGGACGAAATCTACGGGCTTATCTCAAGTAATCCGGATATTTTCGAGTTCCTGCAAAATGGTTCTCTTGACGGTCTGTGGTACTGGGATCTTGAGAATCCGGAGAACGAGTGGTTGAATGCACGGTTTTGGGAACTGCTTGGATACGACCCGGAAGAAAAGAAACATCTTGCTAAAGAATGGCAAGACCTTATTGATCCCGAAGATTTGAAAATAGCAACTGATAACTTTAACAAGCATTGCGCAGACCCGAGCCATCCGTATGACCAAATAGTTCGATATAAACACAAAAATGGCAAAACAATTTGGGTACGCTGTCGTGGTATTGCCATCCGGGATGAGCAGGGAAAACCAATTCGTATGCTGGGTGCACACAATGATCTTACCCAGTTAAAGGAACTTGAAGAAAATCTTAGGCAAATGGCCAATACAGACGCTCTCACAGGCCTTGCGAATAGGCGTTCTTTTGACAATCATTTCGAGTGGGCTCTTAAAAACAGGCAGCGAAACTCTGAACCACTGAGCATAGCGATTATAGACATTGATCATTTCAAGAATATCAATGATGCATATGGACATCAAGTTGGAGATTCTGCTCTGATTGCTGTTGCCTCGGCGATTAAGAAGGCATGTAGAGGGAATGATTATCCTGCTCGATGGGGCGGAGAGGAATTCATTGTCTTGTTACACGGTGCGGATGCAGATCAATCGTTACTGGCTGCTGAAAGAATCAGAGAACATATAGCTGAAGTCAGTGCAGTAGACAAAAAAATATCGGCTAGCGTCGGCGTATCAACACTTTCGTCTTCTACTGCAGATGATTCGAAGCCCTTGTTAGATCAATTAATTTCAACAGCCGATAAGGCGCTTTTTACAGCCAAGGCTTCTGGGCGGAATCGCGTAGTGCATAACATTCACATAGATGATTAGAATCAATTGGTCAGCTGGGGTTTTTCTCCCCCATCTATTCAAAAGCCTTTTTCGATGGCGGACATGACAGAAAAGGTGCGGGAGATTTTGACGAAGATATCAGGCAAAACTTAACAATTATCAGATACCGGAAATTTCTCAGAGACCATTTTATTAAGGATACCAATATTCTTAAATCAGCTTAGGTATTTCATCAGAATCCTTCACTTGTTTCTATTTTGACAAATGATTTTGGCAACATGTTCAGCCCATTCTATCAAGCCAATCCGATATCGATGTGTGAATGATTTGACTGAAAAGACGGGACCTGTTATGAATAGACAGCTTCTTTTTTATTGCAAAAAGGGGATGTCATGGTGCTTCACAAGGCTGCTTCAGTAACCTGGACAGCCGGGCAGGCAGAATTCAGTTTTAAAGAGATGCTTTCCCGGCACCGGGACCAAATTATTTGCCGCTGGCGGGACCGGCTTTTTACCGAGGTATCGGAAAATTATACAGCAAGGGATCCGGACGAACTTACCGTGACCACGGCACGGGCCTATGACGCATTCACCCGGGTCCTGGCGGAAAATGATTACACCGCCATCAAACGGTTCATCAATGAGATCACCAAGGTCCGCCTGGAATCTGGATTCCCCCTGGATGATGTCCAGAAAGCGTTTGAACTGTTCAGGCAGATCATTGTACCGGTCCTTGTGGATGAATCCCC
>JAWOEJ010000059.1:0-14789 GCA_046482845.1 Desulfobacteraceae bacterium
TCACAGGCTTGCCCTGGCATCCTGCCGGGCCGGTGCGGACGGTCTGCGTATCAATCCCGGAAATATAGGGGATGAAAAGAAAATCAAACAGGTTGCAGACTGTGCCAGGGAAAGGAAAATACCCATTCGAATCGGGGTCAATGCCGGCTCCCTTGAAAAGGACATAGAACGCAGACTTGGACCCACAGCTGAGGCCATGGTGGAAAGCGGGCTCCGCAATATAAGTATTTTACAAAATCTGGATTTTCATGATATAAAAATATCCCTTAAGGCCTCTGATGTGGCCAGAACGGTTGAGGCCTACAGGAGGATCTCTTTAAAGACAGATATTCCCCTTCATGTGGGGGTTACCGAGGCAGGCGGGCTGTATGCCGGGATTGCAAAATCATCCATTGGCATTGGCATGCTGCTGGCGGATGGGATCGGAGACACCATCAGGGTGTCTTTGACCCGTGATCCTGTCGAGGAAATTCGAACCGCATGGGAGATACTCAGAGCCCTGGGGCTGAGGCGGCGGGGACCTGAAATCATTTCCTGTCCCACCTGCGGCAGGTGCAGAATTGATCTGTTCAAAATTGCTGAACAGGTGGAAAATGCATTGATCCCATCGAAAAAAGACATTAAAGTGGCTATTATGGGATGTGTGGTCAATGGTCCGGGTGAGGCAAAGGAGGCGGATATCGGAATTGCCGGGGGAGATGGAACAGGGATTCTTTTCAAAAAAGGAAAGGTTGTAAAAAAATGCCCGCAGGAGGAGATTGTGGATCTGCTGCTTGAAGAAATAGAAAAAATCGGAGGAAATTAAATGGGAAAACAGGCTAAAAATGCAATTTCGCCAACCAGGAATGAAGACTATCCCATGTGGTACCAGGAGGTGGTAAAGGAATCCCAGATGGCGGAAAATTCACCGGTAAGGGGATGTATGGTTATAAAACCATGGGGATATGCCCTGTGGGAGAATATAGTATCCCAGATGGATGCCATGTTTAAGGATACCGGGGTGAGGAATGCCTATTTTCCTCTTTTTATTCCTTTAAGTTATCTTGAAAAAGAAGCGGAGCATGTTGAAGGGTTTGCAAAGGAGTGCGCCGTGGTTACCCATCACAGGCTCGAAGCTGGAGAAGACGGGCTGGTGCCCGCAGGCAAGCTTACAGAACCCCTGGTGGTCCGTCCCACTTCAGAGACTATTATCGGTGAATCCATGGCCCGGTGGACCTCAAGTTACCGTGATCTGCCCATTCTTTTGAACCAGTGGGCAAATGTGGTAAGATGGGAAATGAGAACCCGGATTTTTTTGAGGACCAGCGAGTTTCTCTGGCAGGAGGGGCACACAGCCCATGCCACTGAACAAGCGGCCAGGGAACGGACCATGATGATGCTGGATGTGTACACGGATTTTGTTGAAAACTATCTGGCCATGCCCGTTATCAGAGGCAGAAAAACTGCATCAGAGCGGTTTCCCGGGGCAGTGGACACCACCTGTATTGAGGCCATGATGCAGGACAAAAAAGCCCTCCAGGCCGGAACATCCCATTTCCTGGGGCAGAATTTTGCCAGGGGATCAGAAATAACATTCCAGAATGCTGACAAGCAGGAACAGTATGCCTGGACCACATCCTGGGGCTCGTCTACCCGGATGATCGGCGGTATGATCATGACCCACGGGGATGATGACGGTGTGATTATGCCCCCCAGGGTGGCTCCTGCCCATGTTGTGCTCCTGCCCATTGCAAGAAAGCAGGCGGAATTCAGAAAAATCATGGATTATACCCAGACCCTGGCTGATGCGCTTAAAAGCCGCCTGTACCACGGAAGAAAAATTATTGTGGAGATTGATGACAGGGATATCGGCGGAGCAAGGGGGTGGGAATGGATCAAAAAGGGAATTCCAGTGAGGGTGGAGATCGGGCCCAGGGAGGTGGCAGACAATGCGGTTTACGCAGCCAGAAGGGATGCGCCTGTTAATGAAAAACGCGTTGTTCAGCGGGAAGAATTCGTTAACACCATAGAAGACCTGCTGGACAGTATCCAGGATAATCTCTTCAATAGAGCCAAAAATTTCAGAAAAGCCAATACCAGAGAAATTGATGAAACCCCAGCGTTTTATGATTTTTACAGGGAAGAGGGCGCCGGGGGATTTGTAATGGCCCACTGGTGTGGTTCTGAAAAATGCGAATCAAAGATAAAAGAGGATCTTTCCGTGACCATAAGGTGTATTCCGTTTGAAAGCAGAACAGAAGAGGGAAAGTGCATCTGCTGCGGCAGCCCGAGCAGCAGACGGGTTCTTTTTTCAAAGGCGTATTGACCTGTTTGAAAAAAATGGTTACTTTTCAATAAATGATAAGAATAACCGACATACTTGATAAAATTACTGAGTACAATCCAGACGCCGATCTGGATTTGATCGACCGCGCCTATATTTACTCTGCAAGGGTTCATGCCGGTCAGACCCGTCTGTCAGGAGAACCCTATCTTTCCCATCCCCTGGAGGTTGCAGATATCCTTGCCGACATGAGACTTGACGTGGAAAGTGTTGCAGCCGCACTGCTCCACGATGTTATTGAAGACACCCATGCCACAAAAGAAGATATCAATAAGATGTTCGGCCCCGGGGTAGCCCATATTGTGTCCGGGGTCACTAAGATTTCCAGGCTGACCCTGTCAAACAGGGTGGCCCAGCAGGCGGAAAGCCTGCGAAAAATGATCCTGGCCATGGCCGATGATATCCGTGTGGTGCTGATCAAGCTGGCTGACAGACTTCACAATATGCGAACACTGAAGTACCACAAAAGCAGCGAGAAACAGATGCGGATCGCCCAGGAGACCCTTGATATCTATACGCCTATAGCGGCCCGTCTGGGTATTTTCTGGATCAAACAGGAGCTTGAGGAGATTGCCTTTTTCTATACCATGCCCGAAACCTATGCGGAAATTGATGCCCTGGTAAATCGAAAAAAGGAAGAAAAAGAAGAATATATTGCCTTTGTAAAAAAAGCCCTTTCGGAAAAAATGGCAGGCGCAGGCATTGACGCCGATATAAAGGGACGCTATAAGCAGCATTTCAGTATATATCAGAAAATGGTATCCCAGAATCTTGATTTTGATCAGGTGTATGATATCATTGCCTTTCGGATCATTCTGGACAGTAAGCCCAGGTGCTACGAAGCCATGGGGCTTATCCATTCCATGTGGAAGCCTATCTATTATAAGTTCAAGGATTATATTGGTGTTCCCAAGCCGAATATGTATCAGTCCCTTCATACAACAGTGATCGGTCCCTATGGGGAGCGGGTGGAAATACAGCTGAGAACCAGAGATATGGATCAGGTGGCTGAATACGGGATTGCAGCGCACTGGAGCTATAAAGAAGGAGCCAGTTTAGACGAGAGAACAGGCCAGGCCTTTGCCTGGTTAAGAAATCTGGTGGAAAACCAGGAAGCATCAAGTGATCCGGATGAGTTCCTGGAAAATGTCAGGATTGATTTGTATCCCGGCGAGATTTACGTGTTTACCCCCAGCGGAGAGATAAAGACCCTTCCCAAGGGCGCTACCCCTGTTGATTTTGCCTATGCCATTCATACGGAAGTCGGGGACAAGTGCACCGGCGCCAAGGTCAACGGCAGACTGGTTCCCCTGGCCCATACCCTGTCCACAGGCAATACCGTTGAGATTATCACCGCCAAAGGCCATACCCCCAGTCCGGACTGGCTTAATTTTGTAAAAACCGTTAAAGCCAGAACAAAAATACGTCATTATATAAAGACCCGGGAAAAAGAGAGAAGCTTAACCCTTGGAAAAGAACTGTGTGAGAAGCTGTTTAAAAAGAAAAATCAGAATTTCAAGGCGCTCATGAATTCAGGGGAGATTGAAAAGGCGGCCAAAGCTTTTGGGTTTCAGTCGGTAGATGATGTGATTGCCCATGTGGGATTCGGCAAGATCACCCCGCTTCAGGTCTATAACAAAGCCTTTCCTGAAAATGCCCATGAAGAAAAGGATCCCGGGCTGCTTGAAAAGATTATCAAGGGGAAATCCAGAAAAACAAGGGGGACAGGAATTATTGTCAAGGGAATGGATGATATCCTTGTCAAGTTTTCAAAATGCTGCAATCCCCTGCCCGGTGATCCCATTACCGGCTATATCACCCGGGGGCAGGGCGTGGCTATCCACAGAAAAAACTGCGTGAATGCATTGAAACTGAGTCCTGAAAGAAGAATTGAGGTGGAATGGAGCGAAGAATTTACAGAGTCTTACCCTGCAAAAATACGGGTTCGCTCCAGTGACCGGTTCGGGCTTCTGGCTGATTTAACTTCCACCATAAGTAAAAACGGGGCAAATATCATCAATGCCCAGGTTGAAACTACTGAATTTGGAACAATTAATGCCTATTTTACTTTGTCTGTAGTAAGCAGTGAAAAGCTGAAAAAACTTATGTCAGAGATCAAGAAAGTAAAACAGGTTAAAGATGTAAAAAGAATCATTGCCACGGGTTAAGGGGCTTTTACCACTTTTCCCGCCTTGATACAGCTGGTGCACACGTCAATTTTCTTAACCTGCCCCTGGAAAATGGCGCGTACACGCTGGAGATTCGGATTGAATCTGCGTTTGTTTACATTGTGTGCATGGCTGACATTGTTGCCAACCATGGGTTTTTTTCCGCATATTTTACATTCTTTGGACATATTGTCACTCTCCTTAAATTTGCTGTTTTTTAAAACACGGTCTTATACAATAAAAAATTTGCTTTGTAAAGTAAATTTCAATACGGTTTCTGCCTGGGGGATGAACTCTAACCCCTAACCTGAAAAAAGTCCTCCGTCGTTCTCGTTCCTGACACTCGATGATCATACCTGTGAGGGGTCAGGCCTGCGTTATTGTCATTATCTACGGCGTTTTTGGAATTATACTGGATAGGGAAGATAATGACAATAACGCAGGCCTGACCCCATTTTCGCTATGAGGCATTGTCATCTTGTATTTTTTTTCTGCACTGGGGAATTTTTTTTAGAGCAAGCTTTGCCTCCCTGGTATCCGGGTAGTTGGCAAAAAGATATTCAAAGCGTTTCAGGGCAGCTTTGTATTGTTCTTTTTTTAAATAAAAATTTGCCACATAAAACTCATGGCCGGCAAGGCTGGCATGGCATTTTTTTACCCTGGCTTCTGCCTTTTTGGTGTAGGGACTGTCCGGATAGGTTTCCTTGAGCCGGGTGAACAGGGCAATGCTTTTTTCGGCTGCCCTTTGATCCCTGTCAACGGTATTGATCTGTTTATACCAGCACATTCCTGTCTGGTAGATGACATAGGGGATGGCCTCATTTCTGGGATGGAGTTTTTCAAAATTCCTGTAGGCAAATACGGCTTCTTCATATTCTTCTCTATGATAATGGGCATCGGCAATTTTCAACTCAGCCAGTATGGCGTATTTGCTGAACGGGTACCAGTCCGTGAGGGTGGTAAACGCATCAATGGCTGTAAAGTAATCTTCGTTGACAAAGGCGGCAGTGCCTTCCTCGGCAAGGGTTTTGGCATCTTTTTCCCCTTCATAGGGCGGGTTGATCCAGGAGCAGCCTGTCAGTGTCAGGAGAAAAAAGATAAAAATGATACATAAAGCAGATACGTTTTTCATGGAGATTCCCTTTATCCCTGGAGGTTCTCGATGTAGTGTTCAGCAGATACCGCAGCAATGGCCCCGTCCCCAACAGCTGTGGAGATCTGCCTCAAAGGGGTTGTTCGGACATCGCCAGCGGCAAATACCCCGGGAACAGAGGTGGCCATGTGCTGATCCGTGATAATGAATCCGCCCTTGTCAAGTTCTATTGCTTTGTTTAAAAATCCAGTATTGGGTGTGATTCCGATCCAGATAAAGCAGCCGTTAGCCGCTATCGTGGTTTCTTCGTTGGTTTTTACATTTTTTACATTGACTTTTTCTACACCGAAAAAACCATCCATGCCGACCACAACAGAATCCCAGATAAATTCAATTTTATCGTTTTTAAAGGCTCTTTCTCTCAGTATCTTTGCTGCCCTGAGTTCATCCCGCCTGTGTACAAGATAGACCTTTTCAGCAAATTTGGTCAGATAAACAGCTTCCTGTACAGCGGTGTCTCCCCCGCCCACTGCAACAATGGTTTTTCCCTTGTAAAACGGAGCATCGCATGTGGCACAAAAAGAGACCCCCTTGCCCATGAACCGGTCTTCTCCAATATTGAGTTTTTTCGGGGAAGCGCCTGTGGCAATTATAAGACTTGAAGCGCTTATTGTTTTGTCGGACAGTTGCACCTTTTTTAGATCACCTGACACTTCAATGGAAGTGACTTCCGAACTTTCAATGGCTATGCCGAGATTTTTGGCCTGGGTCAGCATTTTATCCCCCAGGTCATACCCCATGATGCCCTCAGGAAATCCTGGATAATTTTCCACCCAGTCTGTTACTATAACCTGACCGCCCGGGGCGGTTTTTTCAATTATCAAAACCTTCATCCGGGCTCTGGCAGCGTAGATGCCGGCTGTCAGCCCAGCAGGTCCGGCACCGATGATAACGATATCATAATCACTTTGTGACATGATTTTCCCCCTGTATCAAAATAAAAAGGACCGGGGAATGCAGGCATCAAGCAATTACCCCTGTCCCCGGTCTTTATGGTTTTAAATCACAGCTTTGATGCTTTGTTCAAGTTTGTCCTTGCCCACCATACCAACCACCTGTTCCACAACTTCACCGTCCTTGAAAAAGATCAAAGTGGGAATGGCCTGAATACTGTATTTGCTTGGAGAGACAGGTTCTTCGTCAACATTTAATTTAAAGAAATTGACTTTATCCCCATAGGTCTGTTCAAGGTCTTCTACAATGGGGCCGATCGCCTTGCAGGGTCCGCACCAGGGCGCCCAGAAATCAACAAGAACTGGTTTTTCAGATTTGAGCACCTCGGTTTCAAATACATCGTCTTTTATTTCTTTTGTCATAACAGAATTCCTTTATTGTTTGTGTTAATTTGAATATTGTGTAAATATAAGTTTTTAAAAACGCTTTGTCAATAAGCTCTGACTCGATGATCAAGATTTTATATTTGATTTTTCGAAAAAGGGTCAGGCCTGACTCCTCACAGGTATTAAGAAATCTGATCATCGGGTGTAATATTGATTTTCTAATTTAAAAGGGGAGATATAACCCATGGGAAAAAAGATAAAAATCGGTGCCCTTATTTCCGGGGGGGGGTCAAATCTTCAGGCCATAATAGATGCCTGCCGTACTGGAAGTATTCAGGCGGAAATTTTTTTTGCAGGAAGTGACAAGCCCGGGGTAAAAGGTCTTGAAAGGGCAGAGAAAGCCGGTATTGACACCTTTGTGGTGGACTATGGCCATATGATCAAAAGCGCCAGGCAAAATATGGAGGGGCTTGATGTTCCAGAAGATTTTGATTTAAAATCAATCAAGGCTAAGCAGCATCTGATTCCTGACAGTGTTGGTGAAGAAAAAATCGCCTTTTTTTTAAAAACGCGGGCTGCTGCAGAAAAAAAACTGCTTGATGCTATTCTTCCCTGTCATATCGATCTTCTTGTCCTTGCCGGATTCATGCGCACCCTGACCCCTTATTTCATAGACAGATTCAGCAGGGCAGTGGGAGACAGGCGGATCATGAATATTCATCCGGCCCTTCTGCCTTCATTTCCAGGAACAGACGGCTATGGGGATACATTCAGATACGGATGCAGAGTCGGCGGGTGTACGGTTCATTTTATTGATTATGGTGAAGACACCGGGCCTATTATAGGTCAGCGGGCCTTTCAGATAGAGGACAGCGATACCCTTGAAACGGTGAAGAAAAAAGGCCTTGAACTTGAATGGCAGCTCTATCCGGAATGTATTGATAAATTTGCAAAGGAATTGATCCAATAAAAAAAAAATTGATGATCCAGTGTCAGTGAATTATTTTCAGCATCAGAGGTATGGCCGTCATGGTGCCTATGGTGCTGCCCACATTGGTAAACACCACCACCAGCAGGATCCGTGTAACGCTGTTTTTCCAGAATCCCCTTAGGGATGTAATGTCCTCGGGGATGGATTCCAGATCCTTTACCTTGGGTTTTCTGGAAAAGGCTTCCACAAGTCCGGATACCCACCCGGCGGCTATCATGGGATTTAAGGAGGTTAGCGGTGCGGCAATGACAGAAGATGCAATGGTTAAGGGATGGGCCATGGCAGCCAGAGCACCCAGACCGGCAAATATACCGTTTGCCGCAATCCACAGCCATATCATCTCTTTTCCGGCATTCCCCCCCTTCATGAAAAAACCAGCTGCAAAAATCAGAAAAATAGCACCGGGAATCGCCCATTTCAGTATCTTGCCCATACGGCCGCCCGGCGGGATGCTGCTTAGCGCCTGGATATCAATTTTTTTTTCCGCTGCCATGTATTTTTTTATGCCGGGGACATGGCCGGCACCAACAACAGCCACTATCTTTCTGCCGGGGGCATGCCGTATTTTTTCAGCAAGGTATTGGTCTCTTTCGTCAATCAGGATTTTTTCCATGATGGGGTGGGATTTTTTTACATCGGCCAGCAGGGTTTGAAGGATATCTTCCTGCTTCATCTGTTCAATATCTTCTTCTGTAATGTCTTTGCTGCTGCCAAAGGAGAAGACCAGCTGACCCATGAGTTTTATTTTTTCCCAGAATCCCATGCTCCGCCATACCCTTGACAGGGTGGTCTGAATTTCCCGGTCTGCCGGAATAATATCCGCCTGGATATTTTCTGCCGCTGCAACGGCATTGATCATTTCCTGACCCGGTCTGATATTGAATTTATCTGCAATTTTTTTCTGAAATGAGGCCAGGAGAAGATTTACCAGAAGGAGCAAAGATTTTTTTTCCTTGATGATTTTTACAATATCCATATTGCGCCATTTATCGTTGTCCCTTATGGCGGCAAGCCGTGTGGAACAGAGCTCAACACATACTGTTTCCGGTTTTTCCGCTTCTATGACCTGGTTTACAAGGTCAGCGCTTTCCTTTGATACATGAGCCGTTCCGATTAATATGATCTGTTTTTCCTGGTAATTGATCCGGATGATTTTTTTTTCCATGTCTGCCCTGGATGTGTTCATTTGGAGGTGGTGTTCCTTGTTTTTTTGCCCTGCAGGGCATGTGTGTGGTTAAAAATTTTATTCCGGTGCCTTTGGCCGTTTTTACAAGTTCAAAATTATAATCATTTTATGGGATAAGGCAACTAAAAAAAAAGCTTTCCTGTTGACCACAGCCTTTTTCTCTGGTATCAGAACATTATGAAATCTATTGACGAACAGATACTTAGAACAGCCAAGGAAATCGTGGTAAAGTTCATTGAGATGGGACGTCTTTCCCCTTCCAGTGTACATGAGTCTTTCCGGGATATTCATGAAACTGTAAAACAGACCGTAAAACCGGATCAGGACAAGCCTGAACGGGAAGAATAGCCATTAATGGGCTTTGGCCCAGTTGTCCCCAAAGCTGATGTTCACCTTTAACGGTACCTTCAAATCAAACACGCCTTCCATCACTTCCCTGGCCAGTATGATCAGCTGGTCCTTTTCCTGTTCAGGGGATTCAAATACAATTTCATCATGAACGGAAATCAGCATCCTGGACTTCATGTTTTCCTGTTTCAGGCGTTTTTCCATATTGATCATGGCCAGTTTTATCAGGTCTGCCGCACTGCCCTGAATGGGCGTGTTGATGGCAGTTCTTTCGGCAAATTTTCTGATGTTGGTGTTGGATGCGTTGATATCGCTGATTTTTCTTTTTCTGCCCAGAAGGGTGGAAACCATGCCTGATTTTTTTGTGTTTTTAATGGTGGCATCGATAAATTGTTTAACCCCTTTGTACCGCTTAAAGTAGCTGTCAATATAGATCTGGGCCATTTTTCTGGTGATGTTCAATTCCTTTGAAAGACCAAATGCGCTCATGCCGTAAATAATGCCGAAGTTTATGGCTTTGGCCTGACGTCTTAAATCTTCAGTGATCATATCCGGGAAAACCTGGAAAACTTCAGCTGCGGTTCGGGCATGGATATCTTCATCCCTGTTAAAGGCCTCAATCAAAATTTGATCGTCAGCGCAGTGGGCCAGAATCCTCAGCTCAATCTGGGAGTAGTCGGCTGATACAAAAACACAGCCCTGATCCGGAATAAAGGTTTCCCGTATTTTTCTGCCCTCCCTGGTTTTTATGGGGATGTTCTGGAGATTGGGATCTGAGCTGGACAGCCGTCCCGTTGCCGTGATGGTCTGGTTAAAGGATGTGTGAATTCTCTGGGTTTCAGGATGGATAAGCCCGTAAAGGGCATCGGAATAGGTGGATTTCAACTTGCTGACAGACCTGTATCTTAGAATTTTTTCCGGAAGTTCATGGTGGTCTGCCAGGCTTTTCAGCACATTGACATCTGTGGAATACCCTGTCTTTTTTTTGGTTTTCTTCTGCACAGGAAGCTTGAGTTTTTCAAATAGAATGTCACCGAGTTGTTTTGATGAGTTGATATTAAATGTCTCCCCTGCCAGGGCAAAGATATCCTGCTCCATGAGCTCAAGCTCTTTTTCAAAGGATTTTGAAAGATCTGTCAGTTTTTCCCGGTCCACCCTTATCCCGGTCATTTCCATACGGGCAAGAAGGGTGACAAGGGGCATTTCTATGGTATCCATAAGTTCTTTCAGGTGGGTTTCACTGATCTGCTGTTCAAGAACAGTGTGGGCCATGAATGTGATGTCTGCATCTTCGCAGGCATAGTCAACTGCATCTGTGACAGCCACCTGTCTGAAATTGATTTCTTTTTTTCCTTTTCCGGCAACATCTGCATATTTAATGGTTTTATGGTTGAACAGATCCATGGCAATACTGTCCAGGCTGTGGCTTCTGACAGCGGGATTCAGAAGGTGGGAGGCAATCATGGTGTCAAAGACAATGCCCTGCATATCTATCCCTGCCCGGTAAAGAACAATATAGTCATATTTTATATTCTGACCGGTTTTTTTGATCCCGGGATTTTCCAGCAGAGGCTTGATGAGTTCAAGCGCTGCTTTCATCCCGGGCTGGTCGTGGTTTTCCAGATTTTCATGGTTCAGGGGAATGTAGAACGCGGTGTGGGGTTTAAAGGAAAAAGAAATACCCACAAGGGATGCCAGCATGGGATACTGGGATGTGGTTTCCGTATCAACGGCAAATATCTCTGCTTTTTCAAGCGCTGTGACAAGATTTTTTATTTCATCCAGACCGGTGACACACTGATATGTTTTTGCAGTTTTTTCTTCAGGTACAGCAAATTCAGTGTAGAGCTGTTTAAATTCAAGCGTTTTAAACAGATCAGAAAGCGCGTTTCTGTTAAAGGGTTTAATTCTGAATTCCTCGATCGTTTTTTCAGCCGGTGCATACCGGTCAATAACAACCAGTTTTCTGCTTAAAAAGGCCTGGTCCCGGTTTTCTTTAAGTTTTTTATAAAGGCTTTTCTTGTTTTTAAGGGAGTCAAGATTCTCAAACAGATTCTCAATGGATTTGAATTCACTTAATAATTTTATGGCGGTTTTCGGGCCGACACCGGGAACCCCGGGGATATTGTCCGAGGCATCCCCTGCCAGGCCCAGCATGTCAATGATCTGGTCCGGGCTAAGACTGAAATCCTTTTTTATGGAATGAATGTCAATCTGCACATCTTTCATGGGATCAAAAATTACGGCATTTTCAGTGACAAGCTGCATGAAATCCTTGTCCCCGGTTACCATGACCACGTCAAACCCGTTTTCCTGGGCAATTCTTGCATAGGTACCGATAAGATCATCTGCTTCAAACCCCTGTTCTTCAATACAGGGAAAATTAAAGGCTTTGATGATTTTTTTTACATAGGGGATTTGAAGGGCTAAATCTTCAGGCATGGGCGGGCGGTTTGCTTTATAATCCTTATAAATCCCATGTCTGAATGTTTCGCCCCTGGCATCAAAAAAAACAGAAATATACTCGGGATCTTTGTCGTGTATCAGCTTCAACAGGGTCCGGGTAAAGCCAAAAACAGCATTGGTGGGCATCCCGTCTGAGGTGGACAGGCTTTTTATGGCATGAAAGGCCCGGTAAATATAGGCGCTTCCGTCAACAAGGTAGATCTGTTTTTTCATCTGTTTAATTTCCCCGAAGTAATCTTTTTTTTGGTATTGGACTGGCTGTCATGGGAGTTTCTTTTTTTTCTTTTTTTTTTATAATAGATTTGCTAAAAAAGCAAATGAATAGCGCATACACCAGGCAGTGCCTGCAATAACCCGAGTTTGTCTATAACCCGGTTATCAAATTTTTATGGAAGGGCCGGCGGTATTCAAAATACTTGATGATCGAGTATAAGACGGCCAGAAAGCCCTCAAGGTAAAGAACAAAGGAAATAATTCATTATGGCT
Source organism: Desulfobacteraceae bacterium (assembly GCA_046482845.1). Taxonomy (GTDB): domain Bacteria; phylum Desulfobacterota; class Desulfobacteria; order Desulfobacterales; family Desulfobacteraceae; genus DATFJZ01. The sequence continues at coordinate 12,402 of JAWOEJ010000059.1, forward strand.
GACGATAAACTGATGACAATGGCTGAAGCAGTTGACAGGTTTGTCCCGGACAGGGCTGCTGTGGCCATGTGCACCTGTTATGAGGCCCTGATTCCCTTTGCAGCAGGCCATGAGATCATGAGACAGAAGAAAAGGAAGCTCACCCTTGTGGGGCCCATTTCTGATATTTTATTTGACCAGATGATCGGGGCCGGTACATGCGCTAAAATTCAGGCGGCCTGGGTGGGAAATGTGATAACCGGGTCAGGGTATAACTTCAGGCGGGCCTGCGAAGGAAAAACCCTGAAGGTTGAAGATCATTCCAATTTTACCATTTCCCTTGCCCTGACTGCCGGCGCCATGGGCGTTCCCTTTATGCCGTCCAGAACAGCCCTGGGCAGTGATTTGTTTAAAACAAATGACATGCTCAAGACATTCTCCTGCCCTGTAACAGGCCAGACCCTGACCGCAGTCAAGGCGATCTGCCCGGATGTGGCCATTATTCATCTCCAGAGGGCGGACCGATACGGCAATTGCCATATCTGGGGAAACACGGGCATAACCAAAGAGGCCTGCCTGGCCAGCAGCCGGATCATTGTGACAGCCGAAGAAATTGTTCACAAAAAGGTGATTACCAGTGATCCGTCCCGGGTGCTTTTCCCGGGATTCAAGGTCAGTGCAGTGGTTCACCTTCCCTTTGGCGGATGGCCCTCTCCTGTGCCTGGATATTACAACCGGGACCACGATGCCTTTCTTGAGTACAGAAAAGAGAGCATGACAAGAGATTCCTTTTTACAATGGCTTGAAAAATATATTTACACAACAGAAAACTTTGATGAATTTCTTTCTTTAACAGGAAAAGATCGTCTAAAGGGTTTGAAGCCTGGTACTAATATATATTCAGAAAGGGTGAATTATGGGTATTAATACAAGAGCACCTGAAAAATATACCCAGGCGCAGCTTATGGTGGCTGCTGCATCCAGGGAAATCCGCAATCGAGAAATTGTTTTTGTGGGCATGCGGCTGCCCCTGCTGGGCTTTTTAGTGGCAAAAGAATTGTATGCCCCTGATGCAACCGGACTGTATGAACTCGGCCTGGTCAGGGATGCTGCTGCCCCTGAACCCATTCTGACCATGGGAGATCTGCCGAATTTAGCCAATGCCACCTGGATAACCAGCACCTGGGATATGATGGGGATTCTTCAGAAAGGAGACGTGGATGTCAGTTTTATCGGCGGCGCTCAGGTCGACCGCTTTGGCAATTTAAACACATCCTGTGTTGGGGATTATCAGCAGCCTGCAACCCGTCTGCCGGGAAGCGGGGGCGCCTGTGACCTGGCCTGTCTGGCAAAACGGCATATCATCATCATGGCCCATCAAAGGCACCGCTTTGTTGAAAAGGTTGATTTTATTACCTCTCCCGGATTCGGCAGCGGCGGCAGCTGGCGAAGGGAGCAGGGACTGCCCCGGGGAGGGCCGTCCGCGGTGATTACCGACAAAGGGGTGCTGCGATTTGATGCACAAACAAAGGAAATGGTTCTGGTATCCATCCATCCAGGCGTATCAGAAAAGGACATCCTTGAATCAACAGGGTGGGAGCTTAAAATTTCTCCGTCCCTTTGTGAAACCAAATCACCCTCACAGGAGGAGATGGCAGCCCTGGAAAAATTTGATCCTGAAAAATTCTGGACAGCCTGATCTGATTTGGTTGTCAATGTTCCTGACAGGCAATCGCTAAAATTTGTCTGACCAATGAGCGCTGCCCAGTGCTGCAATTGTTTACCAGCGGTGGGTTTTGATTTCAAAACACTTTTTTTCTTCATTGTACACTTCCCTGAAGAGAAAACCGGCCAGGTCGCTTTCAATTCTTTTTATATTGTGGGGGAATTGAAGTATACACCCTTTTGGAACAATTGTTTTTCTGAAATCCATTTCAGGGGATTCTGGTTCACTTCTATAAAGTGTCAGAATATGTGTTTTTAATTCTTTTATTTTTTTTTCATATAGAATTTTTGTTTCTGCCGATTTTTCAAAGGATTTCTGCTTTAAATGATCTGTTTCCTCTGAAAGGCCCTGGATTCTGCTGGAAAATTCTTCAATCTTCTTTTTTAATGCAATAATTTCAAGGCTGTCTCCGGCAATAAATTTGCAGTCCGGTCCAATTTTTCCTGTAGTAAAGATGATTCTGTTTCTGGCGCGTATGATGGTCGATGCAATATCAGCGTCAATTTTGCAGATATCATTGCAGGTGAGAATTGAGTCGGAAATCTGATAATTTAAGGATTTTTTGTTCTGTTTTTCGCTGTTGTTAATGGTAATGCTTTTTTCGCTGGTGATTGTACTGTTTTTCACTCTGAATAACCTGATATTCCCTTGTGCATTTATGTCAGCTCCTTCGGCATTATTAA
>JAWOEJ010000239.1:0-8291 GCA_046482845.1 Desulfobacteraceae bacterium
CGTAGGGAAATTTCATGGAATTTTTCCGTATTGTTTTTCAAGGTTATTGTTTTTTGATGCAAAGCTGTCTTTGGTGTTCACCTGGTTTCAAGGTACATGACACAATTTTAAACGTGCCCGTGGCTATAGTCAAGGGCAAAAACAGCATTAAATACGGGAACACTTTACCTCGGTTATCAAGTTTTTATGGAAGGACCGAGCGCCGCCCTCTGCGGTTGCCTGTCAGGAACATTGAGAACCTAAGGAGATCAGACTTTTTCCCTGCCAGGCGTTGCGACAATCAAGCTGTTTGAGGACTATTGGCCGCAGGTCGCCGATTTTTAGCCTGACAGGGAAAAAGTCCTCCGTCGGTCGCTGTTCTGACAGGCAACCGCTGGGGGCGCCGGTATTCAAAAAACTTGATGATCGAGTTGTACAAAAACGGGCTGATTTAAAAATGACGTTTGAGCACACTTCCACCTGGGTCAGGTACCTGTCGTGCTTCAATTGTTTTGACCGGGTGGAATATTTTCCTTGCCAATGGGCTGCCGGTAGGTGTTGACTTGAACAAGAAGAGAATTAAACCCGGTAAGCAAGATATTCAGGACAGAAATCTTCACCTTCCGGCCAGCTTAATCCGCCTAGGGGGTCGATTTTTACCATGGAAAAGTAACGGGGATACCGAAGACGCCATAATGCATCTTTTCCATAGATCTCTTGTTCCAGGTTGATTACAGATTCTGTAGAATCATCCCATGAAAGTTTTAAGGTAAAATTTTTTACCGGGGTAACGGATATAATTTTTTTCCACGGGGTTTTAAGCGGTGAGCTCATTCCATTTCTCCAGCAATTCTTCCTTGTTTAAAATTATCCATTCAGTAATTTTGCGCGTTTGCTTAGGTGGTATCATGCCGGCAAGCATTGAACCATCTTCGATCAAGAAAGATGCTGCGTAGTCTCCATACACAGCATGACAATGCGGTTTCCCATGATCACCAAGATACATATAGATAGAAATACCAAAGAAAAATGCAATTCGCGGCATGATTTATACTCCTTAAAATTTCAATTTATGCTGAATTCTACTAAAATAGTTATCGTATAGCAAATAAAAAGGGACATAGGACGACGCTTTTTGTCAAGAAAAGTATGAAAAATCATGGCATCCTTCAAGAATTGCTGGAAATTTGCATGAGGCAGTTGACTGTTGAGATTTTGATTCCTCTATTCCGGCAAAGGATAAGTGCAAGGGAGGCAGGCTGGAAGTTTATATGAAAGCCATCAGCCTTCAGCCATAAGTACTCAGCTAACAGCTTTCATGCTTTGTTGTGTCCGCCAGGACATGTGGGTTATAAAGAAGCTATAGAGCTGGGCATTACCCTTTTTCAGGTAAAGGATAGAGAATGAAAGAGTCTTATGGTGAAGCTGCGGTTTTTATGAATGATTTGCCTTTAAAATGCGACCCCGGTTCCTGACCCCGGTTCTCCCTGACCCCGGTTCTCCGTTGAAGGATTGACTATCTGCTCCATTTGATATATAGTGTCTGAACGAAAACCCCGTGTTTGGACGAAAACGTGCCCAGCTGCAAGGCGCAAAAAAGTTTGAAACCGGAGTGTACTCAGGTACATGAGGCCTGATTATATAATTTGGCAAATTTTTGCAGCAACGCAGCAGATGAGTGCGTTTTCGTTCAAACACTATATAAACGACCATGCCTTGACAGGCAACCCGCGGTTCATTGTTGCTGGTCTAGGGAAAAATCGTTTAAGACCAACTGCGTTTAAGACCAACTGATGGGGCGGTGCTGTTCATGATGGGCGGTGCTGTTCATGATGGGCGGCGCTATTCAGAAACTGGATGAATGAGTACCAGAAAATTTGATTTAATCCAACCTTTTGTGAACCTTTGTGTGAAAATCTGAGGGGGAAAATTATATGCTTGAAAAAATCAGTAGTGATAATTTTCAGATGATTTATATTGTGTCCTGCGGCGAGGGCATCAACGCGTTTCACCTGGTGCAGAGCGCGCTGGTACAATTTCCTGAAAATGATATCACCGTAGTCAAGGTGCCCCATATCAGGTCGGAAGTTCAGGTGGATGATATCATAAAAAAGGCAGGTTCCGCAGACAGCCTGATTGTCCATACCATGGTCAATACGGAATTGCGGCAGTATATGACCAAGAGGGGGATGGCCGAAGGCATTGTGACCATAGATCTCATGGGGCCGGTTCTGTCACGGATCAGGACCTTTCTTGATTATAAACCCCTGGAAAAACCCGGGCTTTACCGTCAGATTCATAACGTGGACCTGGGCCAGGTCACTGCCATTGAATTTGCCCTTGCCCATGATGACGGCCTGAACTATGACAACCTTGAAGCTGCCGAGATTATCCTTGTGGGACTGTCCAGGGCGGGCAAAACCCCTTTGTCCATGTATCTGGCGGTTCTGGGATGGAAAGTGGCCAATGTTCCCCTTGTCATCGGCGTTCCCATGCCGGATATTTTGAAAACCATTGACCGCCGCAGGATTATTGCCCTAAATATCAATGTGGAACAATTGACAGCCCACAGACGGATGCGGCAGAACAGCCTTGGCACCTCGGACATCTATGCCTATGCCTCAAGAAATGAGCTGGAAATTGAAATCGACAATGCCCGGAAATACTATATCACCCACGGCTATTCCATGGTTGATGTGAGCAATAAACCCATAGAAACCAGTGCTGAAGAAATTATTGAAATGATCACCCGCCGCTTTAAATCCAAGGCCCACAAAAAATAATGCAGAAAGCCAGGGCGCATATTTTTGACAGACGCTGCGGAAGGGATATCTGGTCAAGGGTTCTCATCGGTCTCAATGTTTCTGTATGGCTTCTGGTTATTGGGTTTTTAATTGTGATTGAAATGGCCAAACCCCAGTATGAAACTTTTTTTGACCGTTTTTACAGGCTTGGTCTGAGAACAGAGTGGGATTTTGAGGCTTTTTTATATCTGTGTTACCTTATTGCCGCAGGTCTTGTTATCAGTATAGCAGGGTTCTGCCTCAGTCTGGTCAGGGCACGGCGAAAGACCGACTACAGCTGTACCTCTTTTTTAATTCTCTGGGTCATCTCCTTTGCCGGTTTTGCTGTGCTCAGGCTCTGTTTGCTGTAGATAAGCTTTCTGCGCCTTTACTGGTGTTCAGCTGGTCCTGGTCTGCTGCCCGGGTTTTGTTTGATTTAAATATTCCTGATTCTGATGTTAAGTTGACAGGGGATATGGTCGATAAATTTTTTATACGCGATCATCAAGTTTTTTGGCCTGGTCATAACTTCGGCCAGGTCGGCTGTTTTGTTGATCAACGGGGTCGGGCTTCGGTTATTACGCTTTTGACAAAGAACTCTGTTTAAAGGCAAATTTAAACAAAAGCGCAATAACCGAAGCCTGACCCCACCCCATTTTCGATTGAGAATCAGGTAAAAAGGGAACTTTAACCTATGAAAAAATTATTGATCGTTGCTTTTTTTCTGCTTTTTGTTCCATTGCATGCACAGGCCCTGGATTATATGGTTGACTTTCTTGCGGAAAAATACAGGGAAGAGCCGGCAGGCCCCCTTTCCGCAGTAAAGATTTACCACACCCTGCAGGTGGATTCTGAACTGGGCGAAAGGCTTTTGATTCTGAAGGGAAATGATTCCAGGTACCGCAGTTGGCTCAGGCAGTATCTGGTCCATAACGACAAGCTTATTTTAAAAGTACCGGATTCAGAGGATAAACTTTTCAGACAATCCCGGGCCTATGAAGCCGATGTGTCCATGGTTCATCCGGTTGACAGAGAAAAATGGCACCCGGATGATCCCGGCTTTGCCCCAAGACTTCCCTTTAAGGGGCAGAAGCATATTTTAATTGTGGACGGCAGCACTAAACGGCGCCGTCTCATTGAACTTGTGGTCAAGGACCTTGGTTATCCTGTTACTGTAACATCCAGCGGAAACCAGGCACTGAACATGTTCAGGGGTCAGCCGGATAAATTCTGTATGGTAATCCTGGACAATGATGTTCCTGAAATAACCGGAGAGGAACTGATTTCCAATATGATCAAAACGGAGCCGGACATTCCCGTGATCCTCGGGACTGGGTACGGCAGATCCACAGATACCGGAATTGACGCTGTTATTGAACAGTCGGACAAAATCGTTGTAAAGCCTGTTCTTTTAAGGGAGCTGCCCAAAACCATTATCCATCTGCTGGGTGAAAAAGCCTGATTGTTCCGCTGGGAAAAGAAGCCTGTCTATTGGGAAAAGAAGTCTGTCTGCCGGGAGAAAAAACTTGACTGATAAGAAAAAAACCCAGACCGCTGGGAGAACATACTTGAATTTATGAAATTGAACCCGTCATATAAATTTTTTCTGGTGCTGCTGATGGTTGCCGGACTCACAGGTCTTTTTTCTGATTCAGGCCGGTGCTCACAAGCCGGTTATGAAGAAATAAAAATGTGCTTTGAAAATTTTATCCGCTGTGAGCTTACCCGTACTGATGCACACGATTATTTTAACGGCAAATCCTTTGAAATCAGTATGATCAATTTGTTTGATGCGGTACAGGAAGGCGAGATGCTGATTGTTACAGGCGCCGTCAAATGCACGGTGGATGGTCAGTACATCACCCTTTACACTGCTGTGGGGGTAAAGCCGCTTCTGGGCCGTGACAAGGTGTTTTATTTTCTTGTCAAAAAAAATGATTTTTCCATTCTTGCCACGGAGCTGGCCAGATACCCCTACAAGGAAAGATGCCCCTGGTCCAGGTACTGGGTGGACCTTGACTGATCCCTTCCGGCGCTGCTCTGCCGCCGTCATGCAAACCTGCCCTTGATCTTCAAGTGATCATCGCGTAAAACGCCTTCTTTGTATTTAATGTTGACATAAAAGGAAATATATGTCAGCAAATGTCTGGTAGATTGAAATCTGGGTAGGGAAATTCCTATAAGGTATTACGTAAAGGTAATAGTTTTATTGAATTTACTACGGGATTTCAAAATTTTGTGTCATCGGACATTTTTATATTCTGATTTAAAATTTTTATTTTTAACAGCTGTGCATCCGTCTTTTTATCTGATTTTATTGAAAGAATGGTATATTGTTTTAAGACTGGTAAAATAATAATCAGGATTAATAAAGAAAGATACAGGAATAATTCAGTTCTGGTACAGCATTTGCTTTATGTGTCACTCAATTATCAAATTTTTATGGAAGGATCGAGCGCCGCCCCCAGCGGTATTCAAAAAACTTGATGATCGAGTGTCAGATGTTTTTTAACAGAAAAAAGAGTTTATTTTATGGCGGAGTTTTCTCAGTTTCAGTCAGGTATAAAACCTGAGCAGATTATAGAGATCATTATCAGACGCAGATGGCTGATTATCATCCCTTTGTGCATTACCCTTTCATTTGGTCTGGTGCAGTGTTTTATCAGCCCGCGGACCTATGAGGCCTTTACATCGATTCTGGTCCAGCCCCAGAGTGTTCCAGGCTCCTATGTCCGGTCGGTGGTGACCATGGATATCAATGCCAGGATCAGCACCATTTCCCAGCAGATAATGAGCTACAGCAATTTGAGCAAGATCATTGATCAGTTCGGTCTGTTTGAAGGCCCCGGGTCTGAAGAAATGTACCTGGAAGATAAAATCAAGGCCATGAGAAAGCGGATCAAGGTGGATATTACCCGGGCCAGGGGAGGCACAGATGCCTTTGCCATTTCCTATAAGGGGGAGGATCCAGAGCGGGTGATGCGTATTGCCAATACCCTGACCAGCTATTTCATGGATGAGAATTTAAAGGTCAGGGAGGCCCAGGCCGTTGGAACCAGTGAGTTCCTGGAATCAGAACTGGAAAAAACCAGAAAAAAACTGGTGGAGCGGGAAAAGCGGCTTTCTGAATACCGGGCAAATCATCTGGGCGGGCTTCCAGATGAACTTGAATCCAATTTAAGAACCCTGGACCGGCTTCAGCAGCAGCTCACCGATAAACAGGCCATGATTATGGAGTTAAAGAACTCAATAAACATGCTTAATACACAGATCACCCAGTCAAAAGAGATGGCTTCCCAGAACAGTGTCAGCCAGTTTGATTTTCTGGATTTTGAAGAAGAAGAAACGTTTTTATCTGAGGAAGAGCAGAAAATTGCAGATCTCGAAGATAAACTCGACACCCTGCTTCTCAGGTACACAGAAAATCACCCTGATGTCCGCAAACTCACAGCCACCATTGAAAAACTCAAAGCCAGAGTTGAAAAGCAGGCAGAAAAAGAAGAAGCGCAAAAAGCTGAAGAAATTGAAGAGACCGCGGCTTTAGAGGAAATGGATTTCCCCCAGGCCGGAACAGCACTCTCAGGTGAGGCTGACCTCCTGCCTGCAGAAGCGTCTTCTGACTCAGGTGATCCGTCAGCAGGGGATGGACCTGGCGGTTTTGGCGGCACAAATTTTGCTATGATGCAGCAGGAGATGCAGCTGAAGCAGATGCAGAACGAGCTGAAAAAATTAAATTCAGATGTGGCAAAAATCAACAAGGCAATGGAAGTCTATGAAAAGCGGGTGGAGGCAACCCCCAGGCGGGAGCAGGAGATGATTTCCTTAAAAAGGGATTATGAAAATATCAGAAGTGTATACAGCTCCCTGCTGGACAGAAAGCTTGAGGCAGAAATGTCCGTTAATATGGAAAAGAAACAAAAGGGCGAGCAGTTCAGGATTCTGGATCACGCAAGAATCCCCCAGAAGCCCATCACACCGGATATCCGCAAAATTTTCATATTTGCCCTGGCCGCTGGTATGGCTTTTGGCGGCGGAGTTATTTTTCTGCTTGAGTTTTTTAATTCCTCCATCAGAAGTGATGAGGAGATCGAGGAAGAGCTCGGACTTCCCATCCTGGCCAGTGTGCCCGCCCTGAAATCGCGGAAGGATATCATGAGAGCCAGGTTTATGAATTTGATGTTTGGTTTGATGGGTCTGTATATCATGATGATTTTTTTGTTTTTTTATGTGATCGACAGCAAAGGCATCAGCCGGGTGATTGATTTTATTAAAATGCATATAATGGCTTGATTTAAGGGATAACAGGTTTGGGAAAAATATTTGAAGCACTGGAAAAATCCAGGGAGAAAAAGGGGAAAGCGCATACAGACCATAGCTTTGGTGACCTGCCCCCTGCCTCATCCGATCAGGTGGAGGAGGAAGCCCCGGGAGTTGAATCTGCGGAAGGTTCATGGGCTGAATCTGAAAAAAAACCAGGGGATGAAGTTAGGGAAGACCCAAGTCCTGAAGCCGGAGAAGAGAGTGCAGTCCCAGAAGAGACTGCAGCTGGAGAAGAGAGTGCAGCCGGAGAAGAGAGTGCAGCCGAAGAAGAAATTGCAGACTGGTTTGACCCAAGTCTTGTGATTCATCACAAACCCCACTCCATTGAAGCAGAGCAGTTCCGGATTTTGAAAAACAGCATCATGTTCCCGGACGGGGCAGAGCCTCCCCGTTCCATCATGGTTACCAGCACGGCTCCGGGAGAGGGCAAATCCTTTGTGGCCGCCAACCTGGCTGTCAGCATTGCCAAAAGTATTGACGAGTACGTGCTGTTAATGGACTGCGATCTGAGGATGCCCTCCATTCACACCAGGTTTGGTTATACAGAACTGCCCGGGCTGAGCGAATATCTGACAGATGGCAAACCCCTTTCCGAGATTTTAAGAAAAACCACCATTGGCAAGCTTTCCTTTCTTCCAGCTGGAAAGATTCCGCCGAATCCGTCGGAACTCATATCCTCGGAACAGATGTCCCGGCTGCTCACTGAAGTCAAGTCCAGGTATGATGACCGGTATATTGTCATTGATTCCCCGCCGCCCTATCTGACTTCCGAGGCCAGCGCCCTGGCCAGGCGGGTGGATGCCATTGTGATTGTTGTAAAATCAGGACTGACCCGGAAAAGGGATCTCCAGGATCTGATCGACACCTATGGAAGGAAGAAAATCCTGGGTGTGGTCAAGAATTTTTCAGAAAAGAAAAAAAAGTACGGGAAAAAAAGCCTGTATGGCTACAGATAAATCATGATAAAAGGCAGAGATAATCCATTATGCTGAGATTTTTCAAACAATACTATCCCATCAGAAACATTGTCTTCTACACGCTTGAAGGGTTTGTTATTTTTGGATCTGTGCTTCTGGCCTCTGCGCTTTTGACTTTTTCACCGTCCTATTATTTTGACCTGCTTCTTTTTCTAAGGATTTTTCTGGTCACCCTGATCTGCCAGATGACCCTTTACTTCAATGATCTGTATGATTTTCAGGTGGCCAGCAA
>JAWOEJ010000130.1:0-15936 GCA_046482845.1 Desulfobacteraceae bacterium
GCATCATCGGTGTCCACCACCACACAGTCCTCTATGCCAACAGCCGCCACAAGCCGGTTCTGGCCGTTGATGTATGAGTTTTTCACATCGGAAACAAGGACATCCCCCTTGACCACGTTGCTGTTTTCGTCTTTTTCTCCGGCCTGGTAAAGGGCGTCCCAGGAACCAAGGTCACTCCACCCGGCGTCAAAGGGAATCATGATTCCCCTGTCTGTTTTCTCCATGACGGCATAATCGATGGATTCCGACGGAGAAGCGGCAAAGGAGGCCATGTCCAGCCGGAAAAAATCGAGGTCAGCCACTCCGCGCGTGACAGCCTGCCGGCACGCCTTTACAATACCCGGCACATGCTGTTCAAGCTGTTCAACAATCAGTGATGCCTTGAACATGAAAATACCGCTGTTCCAACAGTATTCCCCGGATTCGAAGTATTCCACGGCGGTTTCTGCATCGGGTTTTTCAACAAACCGGTCGATCTCAAAGCTTTTCAAGGCGGTATCCACGGATGGGCCCTTTTTGATATACCCGTATCCTGTCTCAGGGCCTCCGGGAACGATGCCAAAGGTTATGAGACGTCCCTCTTCGGCATGGCTCTCACCGGCCTTGACCGCATCATCAAACGTTTCCCTGTTGCTGATCACATGGTCAGCAGGAAGCACCAGCAGAACCGGATCACTTCCCTGGTCAAGGAGATATAAAGCGGCTGCGGCAATGGCAGGCGCCGTATTCCTGCCTGCCGGCTCCACCATGATGGCGCCGGAACCCTCAGTGACGCGTCTCATCTGTTCTGCTGCCATGAACCGGTGCTCTTCATTGCAGACCACAACGGGCTCTGAAATATTTTCAGCTCCGGTCACCCGCAAAATGGTGTTTTCCAGCATGGTGTTTTCATCAACAAGGCTGATCAGCTGCTTGGGAAACAATTCCCTGGAAAGGGGCCAGAGCCTGGTGCCGGATCCTCCGGCAAGGATCACTGGAGTGATCATGCGAACTCCTTTTTATTGGGCAAAAGATCGGTCAAAAAGGTCTTCGAGGGCCTTGACAGCATCCTGGGAAAGATTTCGTGTGCCAGTGCCGGCAAAGGTCTTGTGGGAAATAATAGGAGTCACCTCCTGCCATGCATTGTTTATCCAGGAGAACCAGGCTTTTCTGTCCTGTTCGTACACAAAAACGGGACGGTTAAAAAGCCGTGCAAGCTCCACGGCCCAGCCTGTTCCCCCTTTGACGGTATTGTCGGGAAGTATCCAGCCCACAACAAAGACCTGGTACCCGTTGTTTACCATGTGAAAGATCGACTGGATCACCCTGCGAATCTTGGAAACCCTTGAAAAATTCCGTGACATGCGGGCCGAGACAATATCCATGCTCACATCCCCCTTTTCCAGCTCCTCGGGTGTGAGCACCTGGACACCGGAGTCGCGCTCTATGTTGTGCCCTTCAAAGGAGAAATTAACCTCTTTAATGCCATACCGCTCTGCCTGTCTGCCGAATTCTGACTCAGCTCCCCTGTGTCCGCCACTGTACAGTGTAATCTGTGATAGATCGGTCATTTTGTTCTGCTCCTTGTTGAATCATTGAAATCAAATCCACCATGTAAACTGATTGTGGATCCAACACTGCCTTGAATAAGGGTATATAGTAGTGTCTGAACGAAAACCCCGTGTTTGGGCGAAAACGTGCCCAGCTGCAAGGCGCAAAAAAGTTTGAAACCGGAGTGTACTCAGGTACATGAGGCCCGATTATATAATTTGGCAAACTTTTGCAGCAACGCAGCAGATGGGTGCGTTTTCGTTCAAACACTAATTTGTTGTGCCTGTCAAGGCATGGCCGTTAGTCAATATAAACAGGGCCCTGCCGTAATACCGTTACAGGGTGAATCGTAACATCCACCACGGTTGACCCGATACCGCCTTCAAGCCGGCCTGCGTCAAGAACAAGATCGGCCTGTCTTATAATCTCCCGACTTAGATCCTGGATACAGGATGCCCCAATGGTGCCTGAAATATTGGCACTGGTTCCGGTTACAGGAATGCCGGTTTCGTTTACAAGGGCCCGGGCAACAGGGTGGTGTGGCATTCTTATACCTATTTTCCCGGTGTTTGAGGTTAAAATACCGGGAACATGTTCTCCTGCCTCAAATACAAGGGTGACATCCCCGGGCCAGAATTTTTCCATAATCTTCAGGGCAGCGGCAGGTGTTGATTTAACAAGGGCGGCCACTTCCTCTTTTTTGTGAACCAGCACCAGTAAAGGGTTGTTTCTGGCGCGGTGCTTGATTTTAAACACCTTTTCCACCGCCTGTACACATCTGGCATCAACAGCAATTCCATAGAGGTGCTTTGTTGGAAACACAACCACGCCGCCCTTTTTTATGAGATCAGCCGCCCTTGTAATCAGCGCTTTTTCAGGATTTACAGCATTGATACGGAGGACCTTTGTGTTTTTATCCAAGCAGCTCAGCCTTTTTCTCCACCTTTTCCGCCATGGTTTTTCTGTACAGGGTCAGCTGCTCCCCAATGGTCTGGTCATTTACAGCAAGGATCTGGGCGGCAAATACACCGGCATTGACAGCCCCTGGTTTGCCCACAGCCATGGCTGCAACAGGGATGCCCGGAGGCATCTGCACCGTGGACAGCAGAGAATCTATGCCCAGCAGGGCAGAGGAATCAATGGGAACCCCCAGTACAGGAAGGGGGGTATGGGCGGCCAGTACGCCGGCCAGATGGGCGGCATGCCCTGCACCGGCGATTATCACACAGATCCCCTTATCTCTGGCTGACCGGGCAAAGGCAGTTGCCCTGTCCGGTGTGCGGTGGGCAGAGGCAATGGTCACTTCATAGGGGATATCCATCTTTTTGAGGATTTTCATGGCGCCTTCCATCACAGGCAGGTCTGAATCGCTTCCCATGACAATGCCAACCTTTGGGTTTATGTTCAGCCGGGCAATGGCCTTGGCGCCGATGTCGGTTCTGTAGAAATGGCCCTGCCAGGATATTTTTTTGCATGCCGCATAGGCATTGTCCATGGCGTCCTGAATAGTGTTTCCCTTTGAGGTCACTCCGAGTACCCGTCCGCCGCATGCAGTGATCTGATTGTCAACCATCCGGGTCCCTGCATGAAATACCTTGGTGTTTTCGTCTTTGTCTGCCTCCTCAATACCGGATATGACAGCTCCCTTTTCATAGGCACCGGGATACCCGCCGGCTGACATGACAACGCACATGGTGCTTTTTCTGTCAATTCTGGTGGTGAACCGGTGAAGGTCTCCGGTAACGCAGGCTTTCATCAGGGGGACCAGGTCATTTTCCAGGCGCATGAGAATGGGCTGGGTCTCAGGATCGCCAAGTCTGACATTGAATTCCAGCACCTTGATCTTGTCCTTTTTGATCATAAGACCGGCATAAAGAACCCCCTTGAACCGGCATCCTTCTTTTTTCATGCCCTTAACTGCTGGAATCATAACTTCTTCCATGGTTTTTTTACTCATCAGGTAGTCCAGGACCGGGGCCGGGGAATAGGCCCCCATTCCACCTGTATTGGGTCCCTGGTCATTGTCAAAGATTCTTTTATGATCCTGGGAAGAGGGCAGGGGGAGAACGGTTTTACCGTCGGTTAATGCAATAAACGAGGCTTCTTCCCCTTCCAGGCATTCTTCAACCAGAATGTTTTCCCCGGCACTGCCAAAGATTTTTTTTGTGATCATGTCATCAATGGCATCAAAGGCTTCCTGCTTTGATGTACAGATGATGACCCCTTTTCCGGCAGCCAGGCCGTCGGCTTTTACCACAATGGGCAGGGGCATTGATCTTACATAATTTTTTGCTTTGTCTGCATCGGTAAAGGCATGCCCTTTTGCCGTTGGAATATTGTATTTGTTCATTATTTTTTTAGCAAAAATCTTACTGGCCTCCAGCCGGGCCGCCTTTTTATCCGGGCCGAAGATTTTAAGCCCCTTTTTCTGGAAAACGTCTGAGATACCTTTGGCAAGGGGGACTTCAGGCCCTACCACAGTGAGATCAATTTTATTTTCCTCGGCAAACAGGGCCAGTTTGTCAATATCATCGGCATTTATGGGTACAGATTCAGCAAATTGCGCGGTGCCGGCATTGCCGGGGGCGCAATAGATTTTTTCAACAAGATGACTGTCTGCAATTTTCCATGTCAGGGCATGTTCTCTGCCCCCGCTTCCCACAACCAGGATTTTCATTTTATCTTATACTCCTTTATGCGTTTTAAATGCTTGATTGGCAATAAAATTCGATTATCAAGTAAAAAATTTATTTTTCAAGACCGAGCTGTATCAATTTGTCGAGAAGTTCTGAAAACGGGTATCCGGCAGCTGCCGCTGCCTGGGGATACAGACTGGTTTGTGTCATGCCGGGTATGGTGTTGGTTTCAAGGATGAACAACTCATCATTTTTTAAAATCATGTCTGTTCGGCTGTATCCTTTTAAAAACAGAGCCTTGTGGGCGGAGACAGCATATTCCTGAACTTTTTTTCTGATAATGTCACTGATACGGGCCGGGCAGATTTCTTCTGTGGCCCCTTCCAGATATTTGGCATTGTAATCAAAAAACTCATATCCGTTTCCAGGTATAATTTCAATCACCGGCAGGGCCTCAAGGTCTTTAT
The DNA here is from genome assembly GCA_046482845.1 of Desulfobacteraceae bacterium. Lineage (GTDB taxonomy): Bacteria > Desulfobacterota > Desulfobacteria > Desulfobacterales > Desulfobacteraceae > DATFJZ01. The sequence continues at coordinate 4,634 of JAWOEJ010000130.1, forward strand.
TGCCGATCACCCCGCAGGTAAGCTCAACCCCGTTGCTGATGTATGTTTCCACAAGAACAGTGTCATCATGGTGAAATGCCGCTTCAACAGCAGGGGTGAGATCTTTTTCGTCTTTTACAATGGTCAGTCCTTTGCTGGACCCGGCGCAGGCCGGTTTTACAACCACGGGCAGGCCCAGCTGTCTGATGCACAGTGAAATATCCACAGGATCATGTCGGGTAAAAAAGAGAAACTCGGGTATGGGAATATCAGCGGTCCTGTACATCTGTTTGGCGGCAAGTTTGTTCATGGCAAGGGCGCTGCCCAGCACGCCCGCCCCCTGATAGGGAATGCCAAGAAGGTCCAGCAGGCCCTGGACCGTGCCGTCCTCTCCATAAGGGCCGTGGAGAATCAACAGGGCCGCATCTATATGATCTTTGTCAAGGACCAGCTGTGTCAGGTCTGTCTGGGGATCATACCGCTTGATATCATATTTTTCCTTGTCAAGAAATTCATATACCTGACTGCCGCTGTTTAAAGAAACCTCTCTTTCCGATGATGTGCCGCCGGACAGAAGAGCCAGTCTTAATTTCTGCATCATGGGCCCCCTTTTTTATTTTTAACCACAGAACACACAGAATTTTTATTCATTTTCTTTTCTGAGTGTTCTGTGTATTCTGTGGTTTGCATTCCTTAATAGAGTATTTTTTTTTTAGCTGCTTCAAATTCTTCCAGTGACAAAAGCCCTTTTTCGTAGAGAGCGGCAAGTTCTGTAAGGCTGCTGTTTTCAATTCCGCTGGATTCCTCCAGCATGGTTATGGGGGAGTCGTGGGACAAAAGGGATTGGCTGTAGTCCGGGTGGGTTTCCGCGCCGTTGATTTTAACGGATGCCATACCGCCGAGCAGCTTTATTTCGAGATTTCTGTGTCTGAATTCCGGAAAGGACATCAGATCCTTCAAGTCCTGGCTGCTTTTTTTTATCCTGAAATAAAACAGCCAGAACAATGCAATAATCAGCAGGGCCAGACCGGCCATTATCCAGGGCAGATAGTGGTATACCCCCCTGAAGAGCACCACCGTCACCCCGGTTCCTGCCAGAAGAAAAACGTGGAGCAGAATAACAAAATAGGCGGCAAAAAGACTTTTAAAAATGCCTTCCTTATCGTATTTTTTAAATTTCATGACATCCTTTTTATAATATTGTCCCGGTATACTTCAAGCATGGGAGACATCCGGGCGGTTCCCCTCATGGTGTTTAGTTTGGTAAATAAAAAATTGAGTTTTTTCTGAACTTTTCCCCTTTCCGGGGAATCCGGTTCCAGTTTTTCCAGAAGGTCTTCGGTGTGTCTGATCTGTTTTTTCAAGGTCAGCTCCGGGGGTAGAAAACCTGAATTTTTTAAAATTTTACACGACAGTCTCAGTTCTTCAGGCACATTTTCATCCTCAAAGGTCAGGGGTTTTCCTGTGCCGGGGAGGTTGTCCATGTCCCCGTTTTCCTGGGCTTTTAATATCCTCTGTTCAACAATTTCTTCAAAACCGGGAATCATTTTTTTTCCTCCTGTCCCTTGAATATGACTCAATTTGCAATACTGGGTTTTTAAGAAAATACGGATTGTCTCAATGCTGATGAAAAGATCAGTAGGATTCGTTTTATTGATATTTCATGGATTTTGTGTCAGTTTTCCGTGTCTAAAATCGTAAAAATTAGAATAGATAATATAAAATATATGAAGGATTTGCAAGGCAAAATATATTATCCCCCGTCCTGGTCTGGTTTTCAAAAGACAAACAACTCCTCTTTTCCTGCCAGGGGGGCTGTGAGGCCGAGACAAAGATTCATATTGGGCCTGTCATCTTTTTTTATTCTATTCAATCAATCCTCATACAGATCCATATCCGGGTAGTATTTTCTGGCACATTCCTGACATATCCCGTGGCTGAAGGTGGCATCGGTATGATCATGGATGTATTGTTCAAGCTGATTCCAGTATCCCTTGTCATCTCTGATCCGTTTACAATGCCCGCAGATGGGGAGCAGTCCGGACAGCTGCCTGACGTTGGCCAGGGCTTCTTTGAGTTCTTTGATCAGGCCCTGATTTTTCTTTTCAGAGGCTTCTCTTTTCTCCAGGTTCCGGCTGTTCTGAAGGGCAATGGCGCAAAGCTTTCCAAATCCCAGGGCCACCCTGGCATCTGTTTCGGTAAAATCCTCAGGCTTGTTGGCCAGTCCAATAACCCCCACAGTCTGGTTTTCAATCACCAGAGGGGCAAACATGACATTTTCCAGCCGGACATGCCCGGCCGGCATATATCCGGCCCATTCAGAATTCATGAATTCGTTTTCATACACGGTGTTGCTGGTCCGGTAGGCTTTTTCTCTTAATCCGCGGATGGGCATGGGCAGATCCGGATCCACAGAGCAGGGCAGATTGCCGGATTCAAGGAACAACACCTCATTCTCTTCTCCGCTGTCAGACATCAGAGCCACATACCCCGAGGTGGATCTGATCACCTGGGAGCAGATATCAAACAGCTGCCGGGCCGTGGTTTTAAAATCAGACAGGGTCAGAACAGCCCGGGCACCGTCCAGAAGGGACCGCACCTCCTTTTCCCGGTCCCGGGTTGCTTCAAGGGCGCTTTCAAGTTCTTTTTGGGTTTGGGTCAGCTCAGTGATATCCATGATCATTAAAAGCAGTTCATCAATTTCAGATTCCTGGTGTTGTGCAGACGTTTGATGGGATTTTGTTTCAATTCGTACATGCCTGAGCCCGTAATCCTGGCTTGGCATACTGAATTCAAAGTGCTTGTTTTCCGGATGCCTGAAAATAGCTGGAAATCTGGCCCTGAACAACCGGGCATCCTCTGCCTCCAGAAGGTCTGCAAAGGCTGCTCCTGAGACACGGTCCCGCTTTAGACCGAACATGGCCTCAAAGGTGGTGTTGAATTGTTTGATAATACCGGACCGGTCAAGGATCACGTATCCCATGGGGGCATTGTCAAACAGGCTGATATATCGGGCTGTGGTTGTTGCAAGCTCTGACTGGATATTCCTGAGTTCGTCATTCTGGATCTCAAGTTCGATCTGATGAATCTGGAGTTCTTCCACCAGCTGATGAATATCGGCCCGCTCCATGGATTCCATGTCCTGTTTTGTGTGATTGAGTTTCTTTAACGCCTTTTCCTTTAATTTTACCTTAAAATCAGGGGATTCCATATGCATGATCAACCTCCTTTACAGCCGCTGTTCTAAAGGGCCTGGGCTGTTTTTGCCGATTCTGTTTCATGGGTAATATCCTCAAACATGGTAAATACCTGAAACGGCTCTGTTTCACCATTTCTGAATTCAGGCACGGCATCCACCCGCAGCCAGCGGTGGGCCTTTTTCTTTGGATGGTATACGCCCATGATGAAGCCGGTAACAGCTCTGCCCTCCCGCAGGGATACCATGGAAGGATGATCGTCACCGGACAGGTCCTCCCCGGCCTGGTTAATCACCTTCCAGTCCGGGTCCATGGATGTCTTGTTTTTCATCTGGTCCAGTGTCAGTCCGAGAATTTCCCGGGCGGCTGGATTGGCCGAGATAATCTGGCCATTACGATCCTGGTAGACAACGCCCTGGCGGATTTGTTCAAATAATTCCGTGTACTTGAGCTCAACCGCCCCCAGCTGTTTTTCCATTGTGATCTCATGGCTTATATCATCAAAAATAACGGCCAGGTGATCCTCGGGCAGCAGAAAGGCCGACACCCGGTAATGGCCGGAAATCCTGTCGTCTTCATAGACCATATCCTTTATCACCAGGGGCTCTCTGGTTTCAAAAACATTCAAAAACTGCTCCTGTATCTCCTGTTTCTCAGCCACGGGCCAGAGCTTTTTAAAGGACATTCCCCTGGACTCCTTAAAGTTTAAACCGGTCAACTCCTGAGCCCGGAAATTGCTGTCTTCAAGGATCAGGGTGTCCTGTGCTGTCCTGCGGTAAATGAACAGACCGGACGGCATATGCTGGAGAATGTCCTTTGACCGCCGCCGGCTGATTTTCAGATCCTGTTTCACCCGGGTCAGTTCGCTGATGTCAACAAAGGTGAAAATTGTTCCGGAATAGGCATCCTGACCAATGTGATAGGGCAGCACCCGAATCAGATAGGATACCCCGGTGTCGTCCTGGAGTTCATGGGCGACCTGGGTATTGTTTTTCTGAACGGTTTTGGCCGTCTCAAGCGGGTCAAACCCCAGGATTCTATGGGAGATATGACTGATCGGCCGGCCCACATCTTTCTCAAGAACATTGAATATCTCAGATATCCGTGGGGAGTATTTCCGGATTTCATTGTTTTCATCCAGGATCAGTATCCCTACACCTGAGCTGGACAGGAGGTTTTCCACATCATTGTTCATTTCCGTAAGCTCAATGATCTTGTTCTGGTATTCCGCATTCACTGTGAACAGCTCTTCATTGGTGGACTGCAGTTCCTCATTGGTGGACTGCAGCTCCTCATTGCTGGCCAGCAGTTCTTCGTTGGTGGCCTGGAGTTCCTCATTGGAGGTTTCCAGTTCTTCAATGGTGGCCTGGAGATTTTCCCGGGCAAACTGAAGTTCCTGTTCCAGGTCCCGGATCCGCTGCTGAACATCTTCTTCAAGGTCATATACGTCATAGGACTGGGTATCCCTGTCCTTTTCAACGGTTATGGTTTCGAAAAAAACTGCCACAAGGGAGTCAAACCCTTTTTTATCCGGTAAAGGGACGATTCTCAAGGTGACGTTCCGGGTTTCGCCGCCATGGGTGAACCGCACGTTGTTGTAGAGCAATTCCTCTTTGGTCCGGAATACCTTTTGAATACCGGTGGCCAAAGGGATGGCCAGATCTTTTCTGGCCATTCTGGTGATATCGTAGACCATGCGGCCTGAAGGTACCCGGAACACCTGGGAGGTATCTCCAAAAATATGAATCACCGTCATCTCCTCATTGACCACCACAGACAGGGGAACATACCGGGTTTCAAGCACCTCCAGGTACCGTTCCATCATCCGGTGATTCCCGGAATCGCGGTGATACTCGCGGTGTCCTCTGATCGAGTACAGGTTAACGGCATCTGATGGGGAATCCTCGCTGTACGTCTTTTTTTCCAGACTGGGCCGGACCTGGTGTCTGCCTGTGGCCCGGTAAATTTTGAATTTCTGGTGGATTGTCTCAAAAGAATCGGTCATTTCTCCGATGGTCTCACTGGTTCCCAGGAACAGGATACCCCCGGAATTCAGGGAAAAATTGAACATGTTCAAGGCTTTTTTCTGAAGGACAGGCTGGAGATAGATGAGAAGATTCCGGCAGGAAATCAGATCAATTTTGGTGAAAGGCGGATCCTTGACCAGGTTGTGCTGGGCAAAGACCACCATCTCCCGGATGTGACGGGCTACCTGATAGTTCTCTTCTTTTTTGTAAAAGTATTTTCCCAGCAGTTCATGGGTCAGATCGGCAGCAATGCTTTCCGGATAAATGCCGTTTCCCGCCTGCATGATAGCGTCCCGGTCAATATCCGTGGCAAAAATCTTGATATCCCGGGTAATGCCAAGCTCTGCCATGGTTTCTTTAGCCAGAATGGCAATGGTGTAGGCTTCTTCTCCTGTAGAGCAGCCCGTGATCCAGAACCGGATCTCCCGGTCTTTTATTTTTCGGATAATCTCGGGCAGGCATTGGGTTTTAAGCTCAGCCATTGCTTCGGGATCTCTGAAAAAGCTGGTCACGCCAATGAGCAGTTCCCGGTACAGGGTCATGATCTCAGCGGGGTAGCGCTGGATATAGCGCACATAATCGTCAAGGGTATCAATCTGATTGACGGTCATCCGCCGTTCTATCCGCCGGGATATGGTCGAGGGCTTGTAATAGGTAAAATCCACTTTGGTCCGTGCCCTGAGCTCGGAAAAAATTCTGGTCATGCCGTGCTCATCCCTGAGCAGCCGGTCGGACAGTTTTTGTCCGGTCAGGTGACGATGTTTAAGAAAGCCCACAAGCTGCTCTGCCATTTCTTCAGGGGGGAGGATAAAATCGGCCATGCCGGTTGAAATGGCTGCCCGGGGCATGCCGTCGAACTTGGCGGTGCTCTCCTCCTGAACCATGACCATGCCGCCGTTTTCCTTGATGGCCCGAACTCCCCGGGTCCCGTCACTGCCGGTTCCGGACAGAATGATGGCAATTGCCTTGTCTGCCTTGTCTTCAGCCAGGGATCTCAGAAAAATATCAATGGGCAGATTCACCCCCCGGACCTGGTCTTTTTCTTTTAAAATCAGTTTTCCGTGAAAAATGGTCAGGTTTTTTTTCGGGGGAATCATATAAATATTATTGGGCTTGACTTCCATTCCATCTTCTGACCGGTGAACCGGTATCCTGGTTTTTTTGGACAGCAGTTCCACCATCAGGCTCTTATAGTCCGGGGACAGGTGCTGAATAACGATAAAAACCAGACCGCTGTCTTCCGGCATCCGGGCAAAAAAAGTTTCAATGGCTTCCAGACCGCCTGCCGATGCCCCAATACCTACATAATGAACGCTCTGATCTGCTGAATACATGTCAACCCCTTATACTCGGTCATCAGGTTTTTTGAACAGCGCCGCCCCCAGCGGTTCTTCCATAAGAAGTTGATGATCGAGTTGCAAATTGAAATCTGTGTCATTCATCAGCTGCCAGGTAACCAGCGGGAAAAACCTGCAGGTTACTGAGTAAAGAAATCTCTGATAAACGCCCAGGTTAGTTTTTAAAGTATATATATATCAGAAAATGAATTGAACTTGCAAGATCAGATGGCCTTTTTTTGAAGGCCCCGCCATATTTTTACCCTGATTTTTCAAGCTTATATTATTTGTTTTGCCTAAACCACACCCGACCTGCTACAGGTACAAAGTGTCTGATCAGAAATTTTTTTTATGGGGGATCACATTGAAATCTTCAACCAGAATCAACAGTCCTTTAGAATTGGGACAATATCTTCTCAAAGAGCGTAAACATCTCAAACTGACGCAGAAAGAGATTTCCGAGTTCGCTGATGTCGGCAGAAAATTTATTATAGAGCTTGAAAAGGGCAAAGCAACCGCACAACTGGGGAAAGTGTTTGAATTGCTGAACAGCCTCGGTCTTGAACTCCATCTGGTTAAGCGTGGAGACGGTTGATTTTGGAAACCCTGTATGTTTTTTTTGAACAAACCCGGGTCGGCTCCCTGAGCATCGATAAAGAAAAGATCTTATACAACGCTGAGACTATTTGAATAAGTTTTCACTCGATCATCAAGTTTGTTGAATAGCGCCGGCCCTTCCATAAAAACTTGATAACCGAGTATAATTGAGAATAAGCTTTCCGGAATTATGCTTTACAACCAATTTTTGTTCATGTTTCCAGACTGCTCTTTACCCGGCACCAGCAGGGATACAACCTGTTGTATCCCTGCTGGTGCCGGCACATATTTATAAATCCTGCTTCAGGACCAGGAAATACAATTTTCCCGGGTGATTCATCTGACCTGCGGCAAATTCAGCGTATTTTCCGCTGCCGTAAAAGAAATCCGCCCTTCCCGGGCCCTTTATGGCGCCGCCTGTGTCCTGATTCAGTACAAAACCCGAGTATTTTTGCCATGTGTCCCGGTCTGTGTCTTTTGTATTATGGGGAATAAAGGTATGGATAAAACACAGGGCCCCTTTTGGAAAAAGGGCAGTGTCCGTTGCAATGGAGCGCATGGACGTCACCTTGACACCCAGGCAGCCTAAGGGACCGTTGGGCTGTTCTTTGAAAAATACAAAGCTGGGGTTGTAGTTGAATATGGATTCCACCTCTTCAGGATGGCGTTTAAGCCATGCCCTTATGGACTGCATGGACATTTTTTCCCTTGGAATCTTCTGGTTGTCAATGAGATATTTTCCAATGGATCTGTATGGATGACCATTTTTCGTATGGTAGTGTACCCTTAAAATACCGCCCTGCTTTAAATTGACCCGGCCTGAGCCCTGGATTTCAAGGAAGAACCGGTCAATCCTGCTTTTCAAAAAAACAAGGGGGGCAGCCCTTTTGTGAAAATCTTTAATAGCGTTGATTTCCTTTCTTGAATAATAGGGCACCACCCGGTTCTGTCTGTCTATACGGGCCATACGCAGGGGTTCGCTGGTGAATTTTTCAGAAAACGCGGCCAGATCCAGGGTTAAAAGATCATCTGGCGCCGTATAAAGGGGATATGGATATTCATCGGTTTGAACCAGGCTGCCCTCAAGGGAGGGTTCGTAGTATCCTGTAAACAGGACTCTGGTGCTGCCGTTGCTGCCTGTGGACTGGTATACGGCATAATTTTTTTGTATAAATGCATTGATCTGTTTTTTATCCGGGTTTTTTTCAATAAATTCATTGAATGTTTCCAGGGATGCCTTTATCCGGGCGTTTGTTATTCTGTCCCTGCCGAATAAAAATTCTCTTGTGCCGGGGAGTTTTGAAAAATAGACAAGGCTTTGATTTATGGATGCTGTCAGGGTTTTTTTATCCCAGGTATCACTGAAATCAGGATAATGTGACAGGGGCAGCCGGGTCAGGGCGGTTTCCCGGGTCACAGGCTTTTCTTCTTTTTCCGGCGCACATCCTGAAAAACAGAGAAGCATAAGTCCTGCTACCATAAAAAGGCATATTGTTTTATAATGTCTTATTTTTTCATAATATCTGATGGGTTTGATTGTCACTGGGTGAAAAAAATCTGTATTGGCCATGGAGTCTGATTCAATCCCTTTTGCCGGAAACCTACTGGCTGTCCGGTCTGGTGTCCTTATTGAGGTTTTTCTGGCTGCCTGGTTTGCTGTCCCGTCCGGGGGGTTCTTTGTTTTGTTCTGTGGGGTCATCCTGAAATTGACCTGTTCGCCTGATGTTTGCCAGGGCAGGTTCCATAGTAGATTTTGAAGCCCCGTTGTCTTCTGATATGCCAAGGGAGGTAAATTTTCTGGCGGAGACCATTACTCTTTTTTCAAGGGAGCCAATGGTTTTATTATAGGTGGATGCGGTTCGTTCAATATCCCGGCCCAGCCGGTTCATCAGGTCAGACATGGCATTGAGGCGCTGGTAGAGCTCTGTGCCGAGACGGCTGATCTCTTTTGCATTTTCAGCACTTTTTTCCTGGCGCCAGCCAAAGGAAACCGCTTTTAAAAGTGAGATCAGTGTGGTTGGGGTGGCCAGCACAATCCCCTTGTCAATGGCAGATTCTATAAGATCAGGATGAACGGACAGGGCAGCGCTGAAATAATTTTCACCGGGAATAAACAAAACCACAAATTCAGGGCTGGGGGAAAACTGCTGCCAGTATTTTTTGCTGGAAAGGCTGCTGACATGATTTTTGACCTGACGGGCGTGGTGTTTCAGGCATTTTTGTTTTTCCTCTCTATTGTCGGCTTCCAGGGCATCCAGGTAAGCGGCAAGGGGAACCTTGGCATCAATGATGATATGTCGGCTGCCCGGCAGATGCACGATCATATCCGGCCTTAAGCTTCCCTTTTGAGATCCGCTGGTGGACGTTTGTTCGGTAAAATCACACTGATCCGCCATACCTGCAATTTCAGCCACACGCCTGAGGGTCATCTCTCCCCATCTGCCTCTGACATGGGGTTGACGCAGGGCTTTGACAAGATTTCCTGTTTCTCTGTGAAGATTCTGCTGGGTTTTTGCCATGTCAAACAGCCTGGAAGAAAGGGAACCATAGGCTTTTTCCCTTTCCCGCTCCATTGCCCCCAGCCTGTGTTCATACTTTTCCAGCGCTTCTTTTACAGGGTCCACTTTTTTGAGGATTTCATCCCCCTTGATGTCAAAATCTTTTCTGGCTTCTTTGACATACCCGGCAAAGAACTTATCGGCAAGGTCGAGAAATTCACTGGTATTGGCCTGGAGCGCCTCCATGGAAATGGATTTGATTTTTTTGGCAAATATGGATACCCAGAGCCGCTGAACCATCAGGCAGACAAGGATTCCCGTACAGAATCCTGCAGAGAGAAAACAGATGTTTTCAATTGTCACTATATCGTTCTGCCACAAAACTGCCGCTTTTCCCCCCGGATTTTGATTTTAAGTGGATATCTGAAATGACCATTGCCCGGTCATAGGATTTGCACATGTCATAGATAGTGAGGGCTGCTGCCGAAACCGCTGTCAAAGCCTCCATTTCAACACCGGTTTGACCGGCAAGGGAGGCTTCAGCTTCAATTGCTACACAATTATTTTCCAGGTCCGGTGTAAAATCAACCCTGACATGGGTCAAAGGCAGGGGATGGCACATGGGAATCAGGTCTGCTGTTTTTTTGGCAGCCATTACCCCGGCAATTCTGGCAGCTTCCAGCACATTGCCTTTTTTGACCGCCGATGATGTTATTTTTTCAAGTGTTGAGCGTTTCATCTGAATACTGCCTCCAGCAACAGCGGTCCGCCGGGTGATATCCTTGTCTGTTACATCAACCATCCTGACACTGCCGTTTTTGTCAAGATGTGTAAATTCATTCATTTTTTATTTCCTTTTACTCGATCATCAAGTTTTTATGGCAGGGCCGAGCGCCACCCCCAGCGGTTGCCAAAAAACTTGATGATTGAGCTTTACTGGTTCATTTGGTTTCTTTAAAAAACTGTTCCTTTGTTGTCACGTCAGACTTTATTCTGTTCAGGGTGTCTGTAAGGGTTTGTATGACATTTTCCCGGATATCACCTGCAACGGCAATCTGCATGATATCATCACCGATATTCAGTTTCCGGTTGTCAGAAATATCAACCATCACCTCAACAATGCCTTTTTTCTGCTTTTGTTCGGTGATGAGCCGGTTTAAGCGGTCCCGGTCAACAGTCACGCGAAGTCCTGTTACCGGACGGCCTTCCCTGGTGGTTTCTCTGACAACACCGTTGTGGCATAGAATCATCCCGACTTTGCCGTAATCCGGATGTGCCTTGATTTTTTTTATCATTTGCTCAATTTCCACTTCAGCCTCCTTTTTTTGTTGTTCTGCCGGTGCTACACGGGCCGATGTCCCTGGCAGAACCTGTTTGCCTTGTCAAGGTCATATGGCGTATTGATATTAAAGAATGAAATCATTTCAGGGTCAATTTTTTTTATTTCATGGACGGGAATTTTAAGGGTTCTGTTTTTTTTGAATATTTTTTTTATCATAAATATATTTTTATTGAGATTGGTCTGAACAGCAGGCAGGCATTTTTTTGAATACACAGCGCACAGGGGTTCAATGCCGTCACAGGTTTCCGGTATAATAATATCATGGGCCGGTGATATGTGTGAGATAATCTTTTCCACGATTTCGATTTTAAGAAAAGGGGTATCAC
>JAWOEJ010000169.1:0-4060 GCA_046482845.1 Desulfobacteraceae bacterium
TTCGTCTTGGCAGATCTCTGCTGATTCTTGAATTGTCAAGATCCACATACAGGCGCTGGGGCTGGTGAATGGACGGATCTTTTTTAAGCAGTCTGTGGGTAAAATCACTTTCATGGGTCGCATCCACAACCACCCGGGTATAATCAGGATTGGACCAGAAGCGAAGCCCGGTAATGATTGAATCATCACCAGCATCTTTTTGGGCAGCTGTTGATTTTTCATCACCGTCTCTGTCTTCTGTCCGGGATTTTTCCCTGGAAATCTGAGCTTTTTTTAAATCATCCGGCTTGGATTTAAGGTCTGGTTCCGGTTTGATAACTTTGGTGCCTCCAGTGTATCGTGTGATTTTTTTTTCAGTGGTTTTACTGCTTTTTTCTTCAATTTTTTTAATCAGATGCCTGGAGCGGTCACTGTATACACTTGAAGAATAGCGTTTCTGGATCCGCCTGAGCAGATCAACCGCTTCAATTCTGTCCTGGATGCGAAAGGATATTTTATAAAGCTCAAGGTAAAGCTGGGCTGCCCTGTACATGCCGGCAGCAGCCCATGGCCCTGATGGATTTTTTGTAAAAACCGCCTGGTATTTATCAATGCATTTCATCCAGTTTTCCCGGTACTTCTGTTTTACAGAACTGTTTTTCAGGCGCTTATAGCAATTGTCTGCGGCAAAGTATCGCTGTTTCCCTGAAGAGCAGGGCGAAACAGAGGGATAAAAGGAAATAAAGCAGAAAATAAACAGAACAAGACCCACCTTGAATCCATTGGTATGTAACCGCTTTCTAGGATATAAGAATGGATTTAAATGGGGGGGTATCATCATTGTGCAACTGGTCCTGTTTATTCTGTAATTAATCCTGTTTTTTTAATGGGGTACCGGCTGAAATCATTTCCTGAAATTCATTGAGAAGATTAAGGGCTTCAACCGGCGTTGTCGATGAAATATCTATTTTTGCCACCATGTTGGCGATTCTGTCATTATTAGGTTTATTATCACAAAAAAGATCCATTTGCTCGCTGGCTGGCTTATTTGCTTGATTCAGCTCAGCATCTTCTTTTGTACGGTTTTGTTTTTCCACAATTTCCAGGATCTCTTTTGCCTTTGCAATTATTGTATGGGGAAGCCCTGCCAGTCGTGCCACCTGAATTCCATAGCTTTTGTTGGTGCCGCCTTTGACAAGCTTTCTTAAAAATACAATATTATCCCTGAACTCCTTAACTGCAATATTAAAATTTTCAACCCTGGGCAGCGTTTCAGCCAGCCGGGTCAACTCATGGTAATGGGTGGCAAACAACGTTTTTACCCCTCTGCCGTTGAGGTTGTGGAGATACTCTGCAACGGCCCATGCGATACTCATGCCGTCAAAGGTACTGGTGCCCCTTCCGATTTCATCAAGAATCACAAGGCTGTTTTCAGTTGAATTATTGACAATCCTGGCTGTTTCCTCCATTTCCACCATAAAAGTGCTCTGGCCCATGGCCACGTTGTCCAGCGCTCCCACCCGGGTGAATATCCTGTCAACAATACATAACGAGGCTTTTTCTGCCGGAACAAATCCGCCCATCTGGGCCATTAAAATGGTCAGGGCCACCTGGCGGAGCACAGTTGATTTACCTGCCATATTCGGACCTGTAATGATCAGCACCTGGGTGGTCTCATTGTCCATTGTTATGGAATTGGGGACGTATCTTTCCCCCGCAATCATTTTTTCTACAACTGCATGACGTCCCTCTTTTATGTCAATGACCTGATCCGTATTGATAACAGGTTTTGAATAATTGTTTTCATCTGCTGCCTCTCCAAGGGATAAAAGGGTATCTGTCCGGGCCAGAAAACCGGCCATTTTTAGAATGGAAGCGGTTTTTTCCACAACCCTGTCCCTTATCTGGCAGAAAATCTCATATTCCAGCGCAATCCTTTTGTCATGGGCATTTAAAATCCGGGATTCAACCTCTTTGAGGTCCTCGGTTATAAACCGCTCTGCATTGACCAGGGTCTGTTTTCTGATATAAGTGTCAGGAACGGATTTGGCCTGGTTCTTTGACACTTCAATAAAATAACCAAACACCTTGTTGAATTTGATTTTCAGGGAACTTAATCCGGTTTTTTCCTTTTCTTTGACTCCGGCCTGTGCAATCCATTTTTTGCCGTTTTTTGATATTTCCAGAATCTCATCAAGGGTTTCATTGTATCCTTTATTGATCAGTCCGCCGTCATTCAGGGCAGGAGGAGCATCCTCCCTTACGGCCCCATGGATAAGTTCGGCAAGCGCTGTCAGCTCCTGGCCGGTGTTTTTCATTTCTGCCATATCCTCTCCTGTCAACAGGGGAGACGCAAACCGGTTCAGTTCATTTAAAAGACCGGGCAGTTGGAAAAGGGAGTGTTTCAGAAAAACAAGATCCCTTGCATTGCCCTGTCCCATAGAAATCCGGCTGCCGAGACGTTCAAGATCGTATACTTTTTTTAAATAATCCTGGATATTTTTCCTTAATAAAGGATTGTCTTTTGCCTCTTCCACAGCAAAAAGCCGCTTTTCAATTTTCTGTTTGTCAACCAGGGGATAGCGTATCCAGTGCTTCAGCAGTCTTGCACCCATGGCTGTTGTTGTTTTATCCAGTACGGAAAGCAAAGCGCCCTTTTTGTCCCCGGATTGTAAATTCTTTAATAATTCTAGATTTCTGCAGGATTTATCATCAATGATCAGATAATTTTTCAGATCATAGGGTTTAAGACTTGAAATATGGGCGGTTGTCTGCAGCTGGGTTTCTTCCACATAGAACATGATCGCCCCGGCCGCACAAATACCTGCTGACAGGGCATCGCACCCGAATCCGTCAAGGCTTCGAGTGTTAAATTTTTCTATAAGCCTGTTCTTTGATTCAGAAAGCTTGAATGCGTTTTTTTCAAGATATGTGATTTGTTTGTTGCTGAAGCGTTTTTTAACAGGGTTGAATTCAGGATCTTTCTCAAAAAATGACGGAAGTAAAAGTTCACTTGGGTCAAGCTTCAGGGCCTCATCAATAATGGATGAAGAAAGTCTGCCGTTTTCAGTTTCAGTCTCAGTGGTTTGAAACAGGCCTGTTGAAATATCAAGAAAGGCAAGGCCTGATCGATTCTTTTCAAGACTCAGCGCCACAAGAAAATTATTGGTATTTTTATCAAGAAGGGTTTCATTGAGGATCATACCCGGGGTAATCACCCTTACCACCTCTCTTTTCACTAGCCCTTTTGCTGCACAAGGATCTTCCATCTGTTCACACACTGCAACCTTGCAGCCGTTTTCAATGAGCTTTGCTATATAAGCGTCTGCCGCCCTATAGGGGACACCACACATGGGAATGGGATCCTCCTGGTTTTTATTTCTGGAAGTAAGCGCTATTTCCAGTATGGCAGCTGCTTTTTCAGCATCCTTATGGAACATTTCATAGAAGTCACCCATGCGGTAAAACAGGATTGCATCTTTGTATTTTTCCTTTATAGAAAAATACTGTGCCATCATAGGGGTGTTTTTCTGTACACTCATGGCAGAAGCAGCGGATAATCAGCTAGGATGTACTCTCTGAATTTTGAAAATCTGCTTTTTCCGGCTCTTGTGTTTCCGGTTTTGGCTCCTGATGGTAGGGATCATTTTTAAAGGCCTCAAGTTCTGTCTTTAAGGAAGATATCGTCTCGATATGGGAGTCTATGGTCTTATTCAGGGATTTGATTTTTTTCTGAGATTTAAATTTTAACATCAGGCCCATCCAGCCGGTGATAATCAGTCCAATGACAAAGCATCCTCCCCAATAGGCAACGTTTGCCACACCTGGAGCGGTCCATTGCCAAGTTTCAACGCCAAGACTTAAGGAGAGCGCCTGTTTTGTAAGGAAAAATTCTCTGTTCTGGTAGATGATCAGTCCGACAAATATGACAACAATCAAAAATAAAAATAGCTTCACTTTTTTCATTTGGTATCTCCATTGCGTTAATATTAAAATTTTGCCTGGTAAATTGTTAATGGATCATAGATCAAATTATTTTTTTTTTCAATTATTTTTTGGAAACCCGGAAAAAAGCCGGCTT
>JAWOEJ010000180.1:0-4119 GCA_046482845.1 Desulfobacteraceae bacterium
ACTCAAACAAAAAATAGCATTCTCCTGAGGTCAAGTCGCTACCGTTGCAAGTCTAAGGCATTCATCAACGGTAAACTCCTCGGTAAAGACGGCTCGACGAGGTTCTGAATTATTATATGCGCTCAAAAGATGACTGTCAATGAAGCGCACGCGGTACTGACATTCATCAAAACAAACTTGGATGAACATCAACAATCCAGGCATTATTCTCCTGCTCCAGGAAAACGTTTATATAAGTTTTGGTAAAATCAAGTATATATAATTCGTTACGAATAATCCTTTCCGGAGAAAGCGCTGCTATGAAACCCCGAGTATTCCATTATGATCGCCTGGTAAAAAGCGAAGACCTGAACCACCACGGCACATTATTTGCAGGCCGCTCGGCGGAGTGGTTCGTCGAGGCGGGATTCATCGCCGCCGCCAGCGTCCTGCCCGCGCATAATATCCCCATTCATTTTTTGACCAAAAAGGGGTTTGATCAGAAAAAACCAGACTCTGAAAAGAAAAAAATTAGTGATACATGTACTGTTGTGTTTCAGCCCTATGATAAAAAAGTAGAGGTGAAACAGGGAACAACTCTTCTTGAGGCGTCTCAGAAAGCAGATGTGTACATCAATGCGTCCTGCAACGGCAGGGGGTCCTGTGGAAAATGCAAGCTCATTATAGAATCGGGCCGGGTTGATTTTGAAAAAACCTCGGTGTTAAGTGAAAAAGAGCAGGAAAAAGGCTATGTCCTGGCCTGTCAGTCAAAAATCCTTGAAGACGTTGTAGTTCGGATTCCGGAAGAAACCATTGAGAAAAAGCTCAAGGCTGCTGGAATGGGAGAGGAAGCCACCAAAAAAATGTCAGGCCTGGTGGAAACCATAGAACCCATTCTGGAGAAGGTTGCTCTGCA
The DNA here is from genome assembly GCA_046482845.1 of Desulfobacteraceae bacterium. Taxonomy (GTDB): domain Bacteria; phylum Desulfobacterota; class Desulfobacteria; order Desulfobacterales; family Desulfobacteraceae; genus DATFJZ01. The sequence goes on from JAWOEJ010000180.1 coordinate 896, forward strand.
GCTGGATCTTCCCACCATGGACGATTCAGTCTCCGATCTTGACAGGCTGAGGCGTAAACTTAAGGAACATGGGTATGATATATCCAAAATGAGCACAAACATCAGACTGATGCGTCAGTTGACAGCCTCTGTCCGGGATGAGAATTTTAAGGTGGTGGCCTCTATCCTTGTCAAAAAATGTTCTTCTGAGATTGTGGATGTAATTCCTGACCATGATTATAAAAAATCCCTTGGGCTGGCTGTGGATCTGGGAACAACATCCATTGTGGTATATATTGTAGATATGGATGACGGCGCTGTTCTGGCTGCGGCATCCGGCCATAACAGTCAGGCTGCCTGCGGGGATGATGTGATCAACCGCATTGTCTGCTCGGAAAAGGACGGGGTGAAAAAACTCCAGAAAATGGCGGTTTCAACCATCAACAATCTGATAAAACAGGCCACGTCCTCCATTGAAGCAGATGTAAAGCAGATTGAAAGCATAGTGATATCCGGGAATACCACCATGACGCACCTGGTGCTGGGCATAGAGGCAAAGTATATCAGGCGGGAACCCTATGTCCCCACGGTTTCCGAGTTTCCCATTATCAAGGCCAGTGAAATCGGTTTAAAAGCAGCACCCTATGCCGGGGTGTTTGTCATGCCTGGACCGGCCAGTTACGTGGGCGGTGATATTGTGTCCGGGGTATTGTATACAGGGATTCATAAGTTTGACAATGTCACCCTTTTTATTGATATCGGCACCAATGGAGAGATTGTCCTTGGTAATAAGGATTTCTTGATTACTGCTGCCTGTTCTGCGGGCCCTGCGTTTGAAGGCGGGGGAATCCGATGGGGAATGCGGGCGGAAGACGGTGCCATTGAACAGATCACCCTGGATCCAAAAACCTTTGAACCGGAATATTCCACGGTTGAAGACAAGCCGGCAAGGGGAATATGCGGGTCCGGCATGATTGATCTTTTGTCTGAGATGCTTATCAAAGGGGTGATCGGCCAGGATGGCAAGTTCAGAATCGGGCCGGAACATCCCAGGATGACCCTGCTCAACGAGGAACCCGCCCTGGTTATCGTTAAGGCGGAAACCATTGATTCAGATGAGGATATTGTCTTTACCCAGTCTGACATAAGGAGTCTGGTTCTAAGCAAGGCTGCTGTATATGCAGGGTTTACCGTTCTTGTGGACCAGGTGGGAATGGATTTTTCAGCCATTGACAAAATGATTATCACAGGCGGATTTGGTCAGTATCTGAATATAGACAAGGCCGTGACCATTGGACTGCTTCCGGATATTGACAGAGACAAATTCAACTATATGGGCAACAGCTCCATTGCCGGCGCCTATATGGCCCTGCTGTCAAAGGACTGCCGCCGTCAGGCCGTTGCCATATCCAATGCCATGACCTATATCGATTTTTCAAGCAATATGGATTTTATGGAGGAATTTACAAAGGCGCAGTTTTTGCCCCATACTGAACTTAAACTGTTTCCAAATGTGAAACTGGCCTGAGAAGCCTGACCCCACACTACTACTCTTCCGGCATAACGATTTTCCTGCTGCTTTTTTTGTGGCCCATGAAGCTGAAACTGCCCACAGCCTGCTGGGCCACTCCAATAACGAGAAAAGCTTTGGGTTCGTATTCTGCCACAATGGCTTTGAGATCCTGGACCTGGGATCTTCTGATGGTGCAGAAGAGCATGGTATACTTGTTGTTGGAGTACCCCCCTGTGACCTCCCACTGGGAAATCCCTTTGCCAAGGGTTTTCATTATCACCTGTTTGAGCTTATCCGGGTAATAGGTGATGATGGTAATGGTACGAACCTGGCTGACCCCTTCCAGGACAAAGTCCGTGGCAGTTCCTGCAAAAAACAGGGCCAGCATGCCAAGCAGGGCAAGCTCCCAGCCAAAAACAACGCCGGCAAGGAGAATAATCCCTCCGTCAAAGTAAAAATAGGTCTGACTCAGGGGATAACCGGTCTTGTTGTGGAGAATCATTGCAGGAATGGTAGTTCCCCCGAAGGAGCCGCCGTACCTGAATACAATTCCCACGCCAAGGCCGAAAAAGAGCCCGCCGTAAATGGAGTTCAAAAGCAGATCACTGGTAACGGGATAGGTCTTCATCATGCCTGGGAGATAAACTGCAAAATAGTCTGCAGCAAAGGAAAAAACAACAATGGAAAGCAGGCAGGGAAAGATAAACCGCCACCTGCCCAGCTGAAAAAAGCCCATAATTAAAAGGGGCAGGTTCATAAGCAGATACATCATGCCTGCTGGAAGGCCGGTAAAATAGTTGATAATAATACTTAATCCGCCAATGCCCCCTGCTGCCAGATTAAACGGCACCATGAACATGCTGTACCCAAAGGCAGACACAGATGCCCCCACAGCGATGAGCACCTGGTAGAAAATTACCCTGCCAAGGCCGTGGAGCTGAATATGTCTCTTTAAAAAAAATTTTTTCCGATTACCCGGATTTAAAGCCATGGGGTGTTTCCCTTGCTCAGCCCATCATATTTATTATTGTCCCTTTCATCTCATCGGCCGTCTGAACCGACTTTATATTGGCATCATAACCGGATTGAAAATTGATCATACTGGTAAATTCTGAAGCAAGGTCTGTGTTTGAAAGCGCCTGAGTTGAGCCGTCATCCCTGGTCACAAGGGGCCCAGGGGATGAATTCTCACTCAACGTCACTTTTACCCCCCCATTGTCCCCTTCATTCATCACAGCCCTGCTGCTTTTAAAATCTTCTGATTCAACATTGGCAATATTGTTTGCAGTAACAGCCATACCTGTACCAAAGGCTTTTATTGCCTGGGAACTGGTGTTGATTGACGTTGTCATGATAGTCTCCTTTCAAGTGTTTCCATAAAACAAATCTGACTTTCCCCGGATATTTTCCTGGCGGGCAAAAGCCAATTCTTTTTTCAGGGCTGATAAACTATAAAGAGGATGGTCTCGGGAAAAGTGTTGTTTTATCAGCAGCCCCGCTGCCATATCAAATAAAAACCATGAGTCAGGCCGGAAGCTTTGCGTCCTTTCCTTTCGAAAAGTTTGCCTTTTTGAATAAATCTAACGGTTTTAGACGATTCTGTCAACTTAAATCTTAAATTTTGCGGTGCTGGATGATTGTTTCTTTTTTACTGACCTTGTTTGCCTGTGCCTGTGAATATTCTCCCCCGCCTGCACAGACACCTGAAACTCGGTTATCAAGTTTTTTGAAT
>JAWOEJ010000214.1:0-2900 GCA_046482845.1 Desulfobacteraceae bacterium
AGCAATGAGTTTGATACTGAAAGATTTCATGAAAGGTCTCCTTTATAAATTTACGTTTTATGGGTTCACGGATGATCTATATCCGTGTGATGGATTCGTTCACAGACTGGTAATGCATTATAATTCAATTAACGTGCCGTGATTTCAAAATCTGATTTATTGTTGTCATCCTGTTGACCGGCAGGGGCGGCAGGCTGTAAAGTGTTTCATACCGGCGGCATTTAAAACTAAGAAATTAGGTCATATGCAGCCCTTGGTCATATATGACCTAAATTTGATTGTCCTGCTGTTTGGTTAAAATATTCAAAACTATAAATGAGTTCCCCCTTCAAAATGGTCATATATGAACATGGCTGTGGGCATGGGTCGGATATGACCTTTTTTATTTAATTTTCAATGGGGCCTTAGAGCATTTTTTTTTATTGATTTTCCATAAAAACAAGGCTTATGGATGACCTTATGCAGGGTATGGAAATCCTGGCACACAAAGTGAATAATATATTATGGGGCATAGTGAATTTTAAAAGTTATTGTCAAGTGAATTTATAAAAGTTATTGTCAGGTGTTGAGATGGACATCGGATGGCATTCTTTTTTTGTTGCGGAGTATAATCATGGCCGGCATTGAGATCATTACCGTGGAAGGGAAATCTGAATTAAAGGACTTTATCGAACTGCCCTGGAAAATCTATGTGGCATACCCCAAATGGGTTCCTCCTCTCAGAAAAGAGGTTCGTCGGATGCTGGATCCCGTCAAACACCCTTTCTGGGAATTTTCCCAGCGCATTCTTTTTCTGGCACGACGGGGCAAAGAGACGGTGGGCAGAATTGCGGGTATTATAGATGGCCGTTATAACCGGTTCCATAATGAGAAAATGGGCATCTGGGGGTTCTTTGAATGTGCTGATGATCCGCAGGCCGCAGCAGCCCTGTTCTCTTCCGTGGAAAGGTGGGCTAAAAAAAAAGGGATGACCTTCATAAGAGGTCCGCTCAACCCGTCCACCAATCACGAGGCAGGATTGCTCATTCAAGGGTTCGATATTCCGCCTTCCCTGATGATGACCTATAACCCGCCGTATTATTCAAGGCTGATCGAATCGTGCGGCTATTTCAAAGAAAAAGACCTGCTGGCTTTCCTTATAGACAGCGACTACAAACTTCCCGGCTGGATGGATCGTCTGGCCGGGAAGATCGCCAAAAAAAAGGGGGTCCGCATCACCCCTTTTATTCCAAAGGATGCAGACGCTGAGATCGCTCTGATCCGGCAGATCTATAATGATGCATGGTCCGACAACTGGGGATTCGTTCCCTTGGGCGAAAAGGAGATGCAGGATATTGGAAAGAGCATCATGGAATTTGTGGATACTGATATGGCTTTTTTCATCTACTATGAGGATGAACCCGCAGCCTTCTGCCTGGTCTTTCCCGATATCAACCCGTTGCTTAAGCGTCTCAACGGGCGGGTCGGTCTTCTGGGGGCGCTGAAGTATTTCCTGTATAAAAAAGAGATCGTCGGGTTGCGGTTGTTTATGTTCGGAATCAAAGAAAAATACCGGCAACTGGGGCTCCCCATGCTGGCCTTCCACCATATCTATGAGGTTGTGAGAAAAAAAGAGAAATACCGTTATATGGAAATGGGCTGGACCCTGGAGGACAATGACGCAGTCAACGAATTGATAGAGGAAGCCGGGGCAAAATTGAACAAAAAGTACCGCATATTCCGCAAGTCTTTATCATAATGAAACACATGGCTTTGCAGCAAAGGATGTAAATATGTCGACCGGGTATCAAAATTATACCATCGCTTTTGTCTGGCGGCCTGAGGAGATAACCCCGGCGGTGATTCAAATGGCTCAGGAAACAGAAAGCTGCGCGATCTTCGATTTTTCCGGAGTAAAGAAAACAGACGATCTGTCTTCCTTTTTACGAAAAAAAGACCCTGCCGGTCTTGTCAGGGATATCAAAATTTGTGCCGCCGCCTTGATGGATACGTCTTTAGGGGGAGCATTAAAGGAAACAGGGATTCAAAATATCTGGGTAGAGTGCCCCCCCGGGTATTCTTGCGAAGATACCGCTATTTTTTTAAAAAAACTGGGGGAAATTTCGAAAAATTATGGCTGCTTTCCCATCACCGGGGATACCGCTCTCATAACAAAGATGCTGAAGGCCGGCTCAGGCATCGAATGCATTGTCCTGAAAGGATGTGAGGCCGCAGGGTTCGTGAGCCGTGAGACAACCATGACACTCTATTCCATGGCCAGAAAAATACAAAGATCCTCTGCAACACCTGTTGATATTTTCATCTGGGGAGGCGTTTTTATTCCTGAAGCAGCCGCAGCCTTCCTGTCCACCGGGGCAGCCGGGATCGTTTTTGAGAGTGCCCATTGGCTGACAGACAGGGTTTGTATTGATGATTCCCAACGGGAGCGGCTCTCCCGGCTGCGTCCGGATGCCACCGATCTGGTGGGCCTGGATGTGCAGGTTCCCTGCCGTCTGTTCAACAAGGGAAATTCTCTGGCATTCAGGGAAATCAAGGCATACGAGGACGCGCTCTGCAGCGCAGCGATCATGGAAGAAACCTGCCTCTCCTTTGCAAGCCGGGTGACTGCCAGATCTGTTCATCCCCTGGAAAGCCTTTTCAGCCGGGACGAAATTATCCCGCTGGGTGTGGAAGCGGCCTTTGCCGGGGCCTTTGTTAACCGTTTCGGGGCCGTAACCGGGGAAGCTGTGAAAGCTTTCATAAAAGAAATACATCATTTATGCAGCCTGGCTGATGAAAAAAAGAATTGTTTTCTGGACAGCCCTGTGGCCAAAGAGATGGGAACCATGTACCCCTTTATCCAGGGCGCCATGTCCTGGATCACGGATATCCCGGAGTTTGCCTTACAGGTGGCTGATGCC
>JAWOEJ010000053.1:0-2826 GCA_046482845.1 Desulfobacteraceae bacterium
GCTGGGCAAAATAGGCCTGGGGGGGGATGCTGACAAAAATGGACAGCTTTTTTTCCGGTGATGCCTCAGCTGTTTGCAGCAAAATAATCAACAGAGCCGTCATCAATAAAACAGGTTTGAATAAACGATTTAAGATCAATGTGAGTCCTCCCTGGATTTTTTTCATGTTTTGTTGCGTCTGAAAGAGCAGGGCTGTTATGGGCAGTCTGTGTCACCGGAATTCCATTGAATGGATTCCATAAATGCCAGAGAGGCTGTCAGGTGGTTGTAGTTAAACACCTCAAGGGACACCACGCCTTTAAATTCCTTCAGTATATTCAGAATGCTTTCCATTTTTTTTATGGGTGTTTTATCCAGTGAGACGTGGTCTTTTGGCGGATTACAGGAAAAGTCAACGCCGTGGAAATGGACAAGGGGAATTTTTGAGGCGTATCTTTGAAAAACAGTGGTTGTGCTGAAGCCGCATTTGATGAGATGTCCGGCATCAACACACACAGACAGCCCGAATTCATCTAAAATCCCGTTTAGATATTCAAAAGGATATTCAAGGGTTTCAACTGAGATAAGTTCAGGCGAGATACCCGACGATAAAAGTTTTTCAAGGCTTTCACAGGTGGTTTCCTGCCATTTTTTTATGTCATATTCAGATGGATTGGGCCCCTCTGAATTGAAATCCAGGTGGAGGGTGTGTGTACTGGGAGATAATTCAGCGGTCAGTGCCACTACTTTTTTTATGGTATCAATGCCTTTTTGTCTGTCCAGAATCGAGCTGCCGGTAATGGATACATCTACGGGAAGATGAACATTATAGCTAACGGACAATTCCTTTGATAGCGTGACAAGCGTTTTGATTTCATCCTTTGAGGGCAGAACAGCGTCAGGTCGGCTTTCAAAAATCAAAAGTTCTATTTCGTCAAAATGCCGTCCCAGCAGTTTTACATTGGGGATAATGTGGTCTGGATAAATAAATGAAGTGGTGCAGAGTTTAAAAGGGAAATTTTTATTGGATATCATGATCTCTTTTTTCCGGATATTTAAAATAAAAGCCGTTTTTTTGATCACAGGATATCACATATAAGGCCGGTTGTTCAGTGAAATTTTGAAAAACTTCTTATGCTTGATGGTCAGGGCAGAGGCATTCAGGACCCAGGAGGGTAGCCCCTGTGCGCCCTGAATGCCTGCCCATCATTTTTTGCCGGTTCTAGCACACTTTATATGTACACATTTTGCATTTAACCGCGTCTTTTGTAAAATAGGTTTCGTCCTTCATTTCGAGAAGTTCCCATACCTTGTTTTTTTCAAGGTCCACCATACGGTCTCTGTAGCCGTATTCCTGGTAGGCACCATCCCTGATGGTGAAGCAATTGATGCCGCCGGGCTTTGTGATTTTGATCAGGCGGTTGAACCCCTCGGAATCGATGTGGCCGTAGGTAAAGGTGCCGGTGCAGACAACCGCGTCATACTTGTTTTCCTCAATGCTCAGCTCTTTTGCCAGATCGGCCTGGATGTAATCTTTGTAAAACCCTTTTTTCTTTGCTTCCTCCAGCATGTCTTGGGAGTAGTCAAGGGCATCAATGTTTTTATACCCCATTTCAGCGAGTTTTTCCGCAACCAGGCCGGTGCCGCACCCTGCATCAAGAATATACGCCTCTGGATCTTTTAAAACGTCGGCCAGGGTTTCGGCGCTGGCAATGTGGGCCACATAACCGAAATTGTCCACCGTATCCCTGTCATAATCAACAGCCCAGTCCTTGTAAGCATCCATGAGCTCTTCGTGGTTGGTTGCTGTGTAAACTTTGTTTAATACCTTGTTGTCTGATTTCTTATGCATGTTAATGATCTCCCTTTACGCGATAGGCACAGTAGTTTGCTGTGACATTCTCTTTTTTAAGGTAGTCTTCCTGACGCATTTCCAGAAGCTCCCAGGTTTTGTCCGCTTCCAGTTCCACCATGGTTTCCCTGTAGTTGTACTCCTGGTATGCGCCGTCCCGTATGGTGAAAAAGATGTGGCCCTCGGGTTTTGTCACCCTCACCATCTCCTTGAACGCCTCCGGCCCCACATGGGCGTAGGTAAAGGTTCCCACACAGATGATTGCGTCATATCTGTTATCATCAATGTCCAGCCGTTTGCTCAGGTCTGCCCTGAACACATTGCTGTATACATTTTTTTTTTCTGCTTCGGCAAGCATCTCCCTGGAAAGGTCCAGGGCATCCACCCTGGAGTAACCCTGATCTTTCATAATTTCTCCCACCAGACCGGTGCCGCAGCCCGCATCAAGAACCCTGGCCTTTTTGGAATCCAGGTAGGCATCCAGTTGTTCTACCGAGAGGGTGGGACCGACATAGCCCATGCCCTTGACTGTGTCGTGGTCATAATCTTCGGCCCAGCCGCCGTAGGCATGGAGCATCTCTTCAGGGGTGTCGGCATCATAGGTTGCTTTCCAAAGGGTATTAGATTGTTTCATTGGTTTCCTCTTTTTGGCTTTGTTGTTTAAACTCGGTTATCAAGTTTTTATGGAAGGGCTGATTAAGAGCCCTCAGCGGTTGCCTGTCAGGAACATTGAGAACCTAAGGAGATAAGACTTTTTCCCTGCCAGGCGTTAAAAAAATCAAGCTGTTTGAGGACCAGTGGCCGCAGTTCTTGATTTTTAGCCTGGCAGGGAAAAAGTCCTCCGTCGTTCTCGTTCCTGACAGGCAACCGCTGAGGGCGGCGGTATTCAAAAAACTTGATGATCGAGTTAAAGATTTATATCTGGTATCATTAGTGTTCACTGCCAGAGTGTTCACTGCCAGACAGTCATTTTTAGGCCCTTAATTGTTTTGAGC
>JAWOEJ010000106.1:0-7905 GCA_046482845.1 Desulfobacteraceae bacterium
CCGCAGTTCTCGGTATCGGGTTTACCATTGTTTACGGCCTGATCAGGGGCGGAATCCTTTTGCCGGTGCTGGGATCTGTGGCTGTCACCTATTTTGTGCTGCTGCATTTCCATTGATGGACAGGGAAAACCAGGCCGTGATCTTCTTTTTTGCCGACTGGACAGCTCAGCTCGCATTTTCTGCAGTACTTGACACAATAACAAGAGGGATTACCCGCCCTTTGGGGTCACCAAGGTATTTTCTTTAAAAGATCAAAGTAATTTAAAGTGAATAAGTAAATTACAGTATTGACTTTCTTTTCTAGGCCAAGTAATTTAGAGAAAACAGCCTGAAATGTTTCATAATATTAAAAGCCGTCTGTACAAAGCTGAAAGGAGGTGACTTATGTCGAATAATACTGTATCTTTCGCCCGGATAGAACATATTATCAAAAGCATACTCCAGCGTCTTGAAATCCCTTCCAATGAAGAAATAAATATGATAAACAGCAGACTTAACAGGCTTGAAAAACTTATTTATCAGAAAACATCTGAATTAAGGGAAAAAAGAGCCGTAAAAGAAACGGGAAGCGCAGCAGACATTGTTCTTGATCTGCTGTCTGATTTTCCCGACGGGGTTAATTTTAAAACCATAAAAGCTGAAACAGGGTATGAGGATAAAAAACTTAGAAATATTATTTTCCGCCTTGATCAGACAGGTCGAATAGAAAGGATAGGTCGTGGGGTCTACAAAAAAACAAAGCAGGGATAATAACAATCCAGGATTAAACGTCGGCGATGAGATTTCAGGATACAGAATCCTGAGAATTGAAGAAGTGCCGGAGATTGCATCAATTCTCTACCAGCTGAAACATGAAAAAACCGGGGCAAGACACATCCATATCAGCAACAAGGACAAGGAAAATACCTTTGGCGTGACATTTAGAACGGTTCCGGAAAATTCAACCGGTGTGGCCCATGTTCTTGAGCATACAGTTTTGTGCGGGTCCAGAAAATTCAACGTCAGGGATCCTTTCTTTTCTATGCTGAAAAGGGGGCTTTCCACCTTTATGAACGCCCTTACCGCGTCGGACTGGACCATGTATCCCTTTTCCACCCAGAACCGGAAAGACTATTACAATCTCATGGATATCTACCTGGATGCGGCCTTTTTTCCCAGGCTGGATGAGTTGAGTTTCAAGCAGGAAGGTCACCGCCTGGAAACGATTCCCCTTGACAAAAACAACAAGCGCAAGGAGCTGATCTATAAAGGGGTTGTGTACAATGAAATGAAAGGGGCCATGTCCTCACCAGGGCAGATCATGGGGCGGGCGCTTTTAAAAGCCCTTTATCCGGACACCACCTATCATTTCAATTCAGGGGGAGAACCGTCAGAAATCCCCAGCCTGACCCATGAGGATCTCAAACAATTCCACGCGCGGTTTTACCATCCGTCCAATGCGTTTTTCTATACCTACGGCTGCTTTGAGCTAAAAGATCATCTGGAATTCATAGAAAAAAATGTATTACGCTGTTTTCAAAAAATAGAGCCCGACTCCAGGGTGCCCTCCCAGCCCAGGTGGGACAGGCCCGGAAAATTTACTGCAGCATATCCGCTGTCCAGGGAAGAGGATAAAACCAAAAAATACCAGGCTGCCGTGGCATGGCTCACCTGCGACATCCAGGACTCCTTTGAAGTTCTGGTGCTGTCGATTTTAGAGCAGGTTCTTCTTGGAAATGCCGCTTCTCCCTTAAGAAAGGCCCTGATCGATTCCGGGCTGGGCTCAGCTTTAAGTGACAACACCGGCTTTGATGCAGACAACCGCGATACCATGTTTTCCTGCGGCCTTAAGGATATAACCCAGGCATCCATTGACAGCGTTGAGGAGATTATTTTTACAACCCTTAAAAACCTGTCTGAAAACGGCATCAATGAAAAGCTGATTGAATCCGCCATTCACCAGATTGAATTCCATAGAAAAGAGATCACCAACACCCCCCATCCTTTTGGGATTAAACTCATCCTGTCTTTTGCCGGAACCTGGATACATGAAGGTGATCCCGTTGCCTGCCTGAATTTTGACGATGATTTAAACAGGTTGAAGCAGGAAATAGAAAAAGGGAATTTTCTGGAAAACAGAATCAAATCCTGGTTCCTTGAAAATCCCCACAGGGTGCTTTTCACCCTTGTTCCTGACCAGGACATGGAAGAAAAAAACGAAAAAAAGACACGGGCGCATCTGGCAGAACTTTTAAAAAACATGAAACAGGCGGACATCGATAAAATAGAAAGCGATGCACTCAAGCTTACCAGGCTCCAGGAATCAAAAGAGGATCTATCTGTCCTGCCCTGCCTTGAAATTTCCGATGTACCCCCTGAGATTACCATCATCAAACCGGACACAGTCAGGGAGGTAACCTGTGCCACCTGCTATGACAAGGCCACATCAGACATATTGTATTTTTCCTGCCCTGCGGGTCTCGGCCATCTTTCAAATGAGCTGCTTTATCTGATTCCCTTTTTCTGTCAGGCCTTTACCGGTGCCGGCACAGCAAAAAGAGATTATGCTGAAATGGCGGAGCTTTTGGATCTCTATACCGGCGGTGTGGGAATCGTCCCGTCAACCGGGGCCAGATTTGCCGATGGATTAAACGAAACAGACGAAACCCTCATGCCCTTTCTCGCCCTTCAGGCCAAGGCCCTTAACAGAAATATTGAGCCCCTTTTTAATATTGTCGGTGAATTTATTGCCGATTATCAGTTTACAGACCATGCCAGGCTGAAAAACATGCTGCTCCAGTACAGAGCCGGCATGGAGTCGGCCCTGGTCGGCAACGGCCATAGATTTGCCATGCTTCTTTCCTCCCGCAATTTTACAAAAACAGGGTGTTTGTCTGAAATATGGCACGGCATATCCCAGTACCAGTTCATAAAAAAGCTCACGGACCAGCTGGACGGTTCTAAAAATGAAAAAAAGGTGCTTGACACCCTCACAGAAAATCTTGAGACCATTGCCCGGCTGGTTTTCCATAAAAACAACCTCAGGCCGGTCATTGCCGGAGAAAACAAGGCACTGCCTGAAGCAGACAAAAAAATCATCACCATCCTGAACGAGCTGCCTGACCATAAAGAAGATGCCCTGAAAATTCCTGAAATACAAATGGAAGACAGATTCCCCCATGAAGGATGGAGCACCAGCACATCGGTTTCCTTTGTGGCCCAGTCGTTTAAAACCGTCCGCCTGGGCCATGCAGATGCCCCGGCCCTTGCTGTTATCAGCAAAATACTGCGCTCCCTTTACCTTCACAGGGAAATACGGGAAAAAGGCGGGGCCTACGGCGGATTTGCCATTTACAATCCCGAAGAAGGCATCTTTTCCTTTGGTTCTTACAGGGACCCGAACATCAACCGAACCCTTGACGTTTACAAAAAGTCCTGTGATTTCATCCTTGACAGTGATTATTCAGAGGATGATGTTAAAGAAGCCATTCTCCAGGTCTGCTCTGAAATAGACAAGCCTGAGACACCAGGACCTGCATCTCTCAAGGCCTTTTACAGAGATATTGCCGGACTGAGCGATGAAAAGCGTCAGCACTTTAAAACCAGCCTGCTTAAAACAGATAAAAGCAAAATCACAAAAACCGCTAAAAAATACTTTACCACCCCGGACAGCCACAAGGGCACGGCTGTGATTTCCGGAAGGGATATGCTCAAGCAGGCCAATAAAACCCTTTTGCCCGGGCAGAACCCCCTTGAATTATTTGTTATTTAAAACATAAAAGCTAAAACTCGATCATCAAGTTTTTTGAATACCGCCGCCCTCAGCGGTTGCCTGTCAGGAACGAGAACGACGGAGGACTTTTTCCCTGCCAGGCTAAAAATCAAGAACTGCGGCCATTGGTCCTCAAACAGCTTGATTTTCTTAACGCCTGGCAGGGAAAAAGTCTGATCTCCTTAGGTTCTCAATGTTCCTGACAGGCAACCGCTGAGGGCTCTTAATCGGCACTTCCATAAAAACTTGATAACCGAGTAAAAAGAGAAGAAAGGAAACATTGATCTTGACACCTTACTTCTCTTTTTTTATAGTTGACTGCAACTTGATTTGACCAAAAATAACGTCAAAAAAAACTGAACATACAGCCAGAAAGATCGGATATTAAACATGGGACAAGGGGAGACAGCAGCAGTAAAACTCAAAGGCGTAGGTGACGGTTTCTGGGTAACCCTTGACCCTGATGCCCCGGAAGATGATCTAATAGCAGAGTTGAACAAATTGTTCAAACGCCTCAAACACCTTACTGTCAATGCCAAAGTGGTGATTGATGCAGGGGATGAAAAAAACTGCGATGCATTGATAGAAAGACTGGGATCCCACCTGAAAAGCAATTTCGGCATTGGGAATGTAGCAAAGCCCCCTCCCAGAAAATCTCCGCCCATGGAACGTATTCGACAGCGGGATGCATCCAGGGCATGGACAAACCATTCAAGCAGTGTGCTGATGCTGAGGGGACGGGTCAGATCAGGTCAGAAAATTGAAGCCAGAAAACACATCATAATAACAGGAGATGTAAACCCCGGTGCAGAAATATATGCCGGTGGGGATATTTATGTCATTGGAAAACTTCTGGGACAGGTTCATGCAGGACAGCCTGACAATGAGGCAGCAATTGTTTTTTCCCTGGATTTCAGACCCAGCCAGATACAGATAGCAGATGTTCTGGCCACAGGGCTTGACAAAGCCCATGAAAATGGAGCGGAATATGCCTTTCTGGACCAGAATAAGAATAGAATTGTAGTTAAAAATTATCTTAAAACAAATCCCTTTGCCAATCTGCCATGGCCGGAGGTCATATAAAGGCAAATTTGTTTTTAATCGACGGCACGGTTTGATTTTTTCTGCCGGTTTATCAGTCAGCGCTGATTATTTAAAAAAAGAGGTGTAAATTGGAAGGAAGGACAATAGTTATAACATCGGGGAAAGGCGGCGTAGGCAAAACTACTGCAACTGCATCCATCGGTGCTGCCCTTGCCCTTGAAGGAAACAGGGTGGTGGTTATAGACATGGATATAGGCCTTAGAAATCTTGATGTCGTGCTGGGTCTTGAAAACAGAATTGTTTTCAATATTGTAGATCTTGCCAATCAGCGGTGTAAAGTCAAGCAGGCCGCCATCAGGGACAGAAGAATAGAAAATCTTTTTTTAATTCCCGCTTCTCAAAGCGACAACAAGGATGTTCTCACAACGGTCTCTGTAGAGCGGGTGTCAAAGCTTTTAAAAAAGGAATTTGACTTTGTCATCATTGATTCTCCGGCAGGCATTGAAAGAGGATTTGAAAATTCCATCGCCGGTGCAGATGAAGCCATAGTCGTGTGTACGCCTGATGTATCCTCCATCCGGGATGCGGATCGCGTCATAGGACTGCTTTATGCCCGTTCAGTTACACCCAAGATTATTGTGAACCGGATCGTCCCCCAAATGGTTGCCAACGGCGATATGCTCAGCCATGAGGACATCCTGGATGTTCTGTCTGTGGAACTGGTTGGCCTGGTGCCCATGGATGAACAGGTCGTGGTTTCAACCAACACGGGAATGCCCCTTGTTATGCAGAACACTTCCCCTGCAGGAATGGCTTTCCGCCGAATTGCAAAACGACTTAACGGAGATACCGATATTCCCGTTAAGGTGCCAGAGTATAAAACCGGTATGTGGAACAGGATTTCAAAAAAATTCAGTTTTAAAAAATAAGGACATTACTCATGTTTAACGAATTTCTGAAAAAATTTACCGGACGCAGCAAACCCAGCGGAAACACCGCCAAAAAAAGGCTTCAGTTTGCCCTTGTATATGATAAGCTTGAAATCAATGACAAAACCCTTGTTAATCTTCAAAATGACATTGTAGAAGTGATCTCAAAATATTTTGAAATTGACACGGAAAGCCTGCAGCTTGAGGTTCAGAGGGAAGATGATGTGTCCGCCCTGGTGTTCAACACCCCCATCATCAACATAAAAAGAGAAAGGGTTTAACTTTTATTATTTAAAGGTAATTGTCCTCAATAATTTTAAACAGGATTTCACCGGCTTCAATGCCCAGACGGATAAAATCAGGGCCGTAGATTTTACCCGTGTCTGTGCGGAAGGTTTTCTTTATCTGGGACAGTTTTTTCATGCCATTGGGATATCTTTTTATGAATTCATCCAGAGAAATATTTGAATAAATAACCATATCCCATACTGTATGGGTAAAATTGTCCGGCCCCCACCTGAACTTGTCTGCATCATACAGTGCATCTGATATAAGATCGGCTTTATGGGATTTTGATTCTGAACTATTCTTTTTAAAAGCCTCATGCTCCCTGATGGCATGGGTTATCACGGAAATTTCATCTCTGGTAAAGGGATAGTTTTCCTTTTTTAAAAAATCCTCTGCAAAAACGGCACCTTTTTCAGAATGCCGTTTTTCCTTGCGTTTGATATCATGGAGCAGGGCTGCGGTCTGAACCAGCAGCATGTTTTTTTTGACTTCCTCTGCAGAGGCATGTTCTTTAGAATTGTTCGACATTTCTATCTGAACAAGGGCACCGGCATCCTCCCCCACAAGCCTGCAGTGCAGCATACCATGGCCAAAATCATCATCCATAACAGGGGAAATCTGTTTTGCAAGCCTTACCAGCACATGATGTTCATCCAGCATTTTTCTGGAAGCAGTGACCTGATCCGGAAAATCCGTATAAAATTCAGGATCCGCCTGTTTTTTAACTATTTTTCTGGCCTCATGTCTTAACTGAAGATAAATTGTCTTTCTTGAAACCATGCTGCTCCTTTTGCGCACTTTCTGTATTTTCAATTAAAGAAATTGCAATACTGGAGCCCTGATTCAGAGAAACAGCCTGCTTCAGGGCTCCAGGGCTGCAATCCTTATGGCCAGTTCCTGGAGCTGGTCGGAAGAAGCTTTTGAGGGCGCACCGGTCAGAAGACAGGTGGCCTTCTGCGTCTTTGGAAAAGCAATCACATTTCGAATGGAATCCTCCTGACAGAGCAGCATGACAAGCCTGTCAAACCCGAAGGCCAGCCCTCCGTGGGGCGGTGTTCCAGAGGAAAGGGCCTCAAGGAGAAATCCAAATTTTTCCTGGGCCTCTTCTGTGCCGATACCCAGGGTGCTGAGGACTTTTTCCTGAAGACGGTCCGAGTGGATACGGATACTGCCGCCGCCGATTTCTGTTCCATTGAGCACCATGTCATAGGCCCTTGACCGGACCTCCAGGGGTGCGGTGTCCAGTTTTTCAATATCCGCTTCCAGGGGCGCGGTAAACGGGTGGTGCAGGGCCTGATACCTTTTTTCCTTGTCGTCATACTCAAACAGCGGAAAATGGGTGACCCAGACAAATTTGTACACAGTGTTGTCAATAAGATCCAGACGTCTGCCCAGCTCGTTTCTCAGCTGGCCCAGGGCCTCATTGGCAACAGCCGGCGTATCTGCCACAAAAAAAACAATATCCCCTGTCTCCATATTCAGACGTTGTTCAATCTCTTTCTTTTCCTGGTCTGTAAAAAATTTTGCAATGGGCGACTGCCATCCCTCTTCCCTGACCTTTACCCAGGCCAGTCCCTTTGCCCGGTATACAACTGCCACTTCTGTGAGCTGATCGATTTCCTTTCGGGTAAAATAAGCACAGCCTTTTGCATTAACCGCTTTAACCAGACCGCCTTTTTTCACAACATCTGCAAACACCTTGAACCCGGACTTTCCAGCGATATCAGATATTTCACACAATTCCAGGCCAAAACGCATATCCGGCCGGTCCAGCCCGAATCTTGATATGGATTCATCATAGGTAAGGCGCTCAAAGGGCAAATCAATATCCATGCCCTTGACCTGTTTAAACACCTCTTTGATCAGCCCTTCTGTCATACCCATGATATCATC
>JAWOEJ010000143.1:0-4175 GCA_046482845.1 Desulfobacteraceae bacterium
GAACTGCGGCCACTGGTCCTCAAACAGCTTGATTTTCTTAACGCCTGGCAGGGAAAAAGTCTGATCTCCTTTGGTTCTCAATGTTCCTGACAGGCAACTGCTGGGGGCTCTTAATCGGCCCTTCCATAAAAACTTGATAACCGAGTGATTATAAAATTTAAAACTAATGAATAACCATAAAGTTTTGATTCCAGTTTCTGAACTAAACAGAAATAAAAAACTATGTCAAATGTATTTTTTCCCTTATGTTGACTTTCCTGCTTGAATATTTTAGGAATAACAGGATTGAATCAAAACTGTTTTAAAAAACCCGGGACATATAAACTTAGGAGATTAAAGCAAAATGGCACAGCAAATTTCAGATCGCAGAGACATAGATTTTGTTTTACATGAACAGATTGGAATGGTGGAACACGAGATATTTGCCGAGTTTAACAAAAAAACCGTTGATCTCATTGTTTCAGAGGCAAGAAATCTGGCTGTAAAGGAAATTCTCCCCACCCAGAAAGAAGGCGATGAACTGGGATGCCGGTTCGAGAACGGAATGGTAAAGGTGCCGCCGTCTTTTCAACGGGCATGGCAGCTTTACAGGGAAGGAGAATGGCTTGCCATGTGCGATGATCCCGAGGTGGGCGGTCAGGGCATGCCAAAGATAGTGGGACTTGCCGCCAGTGAATATCTTGTGGGCGCCAATTCCGCCTTTATGCTCTACAGCGGTATGACCCACGGGGCAGCCAAGCTTGTTGAAGCCTTTGGGACAAAGGAGCAGAAAGATCTGTACATGGAAAAGATGTTTTCAGGGGAATGGGGGGGAACCATGCTTCTCACAGAACCCGAGGCGGGATCCGATGTCGGCGCGCTGACCACCACAGCTGTGAAAAAAGAAGACGGCACCTATGCCATAACAGGAACAAAAATATTTATTTCAGCAGGGGAGCATGATCTGGTTGATAATATTATCCATCCGGTTCTGGCCAGAATCGAAGGGTCTCCCGAGGGAACCAGGGGGATATCTCTGTTTCTGGTTCCCAAATATCATGTCAACAGCGACGGCAGCCTGGGCGACTTCAACAATGTCGTATGCACAGGCATTGAAGAAAAAATGGGGATTCACGGAAATGCCACATGCACCCTTTCCCTTGGAGAAAAAGGCGAGTCCATCGGCACCCTGCTTGGGGAAATCAACAAGGGGATGCCGGAGATGTTCATGATGATGAACGAGGCCAGGGCCTTTGTGGGGCTTCAGGGTTTTGGTGTGGCCACTGCGTCGTATATGCATGCCCTGGATTATGCCAGAACAAGGGTGCAGGGCCGGCATCTGGTCAAGGGAAGAGAACCTGGAGCCAAAAGCGTTACCATTATAAATCATCCTGATGTGCGCCGCCAGCTGCTCAATATGAAGGCCTGGGTAGAAGGCATGAGAAGCCTGATTTATTTTAACGGCAAGTGTGCGGATATTGCGGCAACCACAGATGATCCTGAAGAAAAGGAAAAATACAGCGGTCTGATAGAGCTGTTAACCCCTCTTGTCAAAGGATATGTAACAGACAAGGCCCTTGAGGTAACCAGCCACGGGGTTCAGGTCTTTGGCGGTTACGGGTATATTAAAGAGTTCCCTGTGGAACAGCTCATGCGGGATTCAAGGATTTTCATGATTTATGAAGGGACCAACGGAATTCAGGCCATGGACCTTCTGGGACGAAAACTTGGCATGAAAAAAGGGAAATTGTTCCATGATTTTATTGATGAAATTAAAAAAACCGTTACAGCGGCTGAGTCAGTTGACGGCATTGGAGATATAACGGCAAAGGTAAAGGATGCTGCGGAAAAATTTGAAAAAACCGCTGAGAAAATCAGCAGCCAGGCCCGGTCACAAGAGGTTATGACAGCGTTTTCCTTTGCCCATCCCTTTCTTGAAGTCACAGGGGATATAACCATGGCATGGATGCTCTTGTGGCGGGCCAGCGTGTCTGCTCCCAAACTGGTTAAAAAAGCGGGAAGTCTTGAAACAGAAGCGGTAAACGCCAAGGCCGCCAAAAATAAAGATGCAGCGTTTTATGCCGGCCAGCTGGCCAGTGCGCGTTTTTTTATCAATACAATGCTGCCGTCAACCCTGGGCAGAATGGATGCAATTGTGGAAGGAGATTCTGTGGTTGTGGATATCCCTGAAGCGTCTTTTGGATCAAAGTAGTCCATGGCCTTTTGTTACTCGATCATCAAGTTTTTTGAATACCGCCGCTGGGGGCTCTTAATCGGCCCTTCCATAAAAATTTGATAATCGAGTATTATTCTTTGTTGCCATTACAGGGTGCTGTATGTTAAATCATAGTCCACGTTAAACTCATTTCCTGTGACCGTGCCGGCCTGTCCAATCTGTACCCGGCCGGTATAATAATTATTTTAATGGAGAGGCGGTATGTTTGAATATATGAAAAAAGGGCTTTTCAGCGGTGTGGGCCTTGCGCTGAAATCAAGGGATGAAATAAGAGATCTTGCCCGTGAAATCGCTGAAAAAAACAAAATGAATCAGTCTGAAGGGAAAAAGTTTCTGGACGAACTTTCTGAAAAATACGAGGATGCCAGAGAAAAATTTGATAAAAGACTTGAAGACGTGATGGAAAAGATTTTGAAAAAAGCTGATATCCCAAATCGGTCTGATATAAAAGAAATACAGAACCGAATAGATAAACTCTCCAGTATGCTGGAAAAGCAGAAGTAAAAACGTCTGGGGCGGGAAAAGTACTGATTTTTTTATAATCAGGGGAAGCGCAGGGCCTGGCCCCTGTGCTTTGAATTCCTTTAATCTGAGGATGTGATAAAAGGCGCAGGGTCTGGAATTGATATGCTCAGCATAAGAAAGATAGGAAGCCTTGGCAGGACCTACCGCCATGTGATGCGTTACCGCCAGATCCTGGGAATTATATTCAAGTACGGATTCGGCAACATAGTAGATGCCCTGAACATTGACCAGTACATCGAGATCGGCCTGCAGCTGATATCCAGATCCCGGCGGGACCGGGTTGAAAAATTGTCAGGCAGTGAGCGGATTCGCATGATTTTTGAGGAGCTCGGGCCGACATTTATCAAATTCGGTCAGATTCTTTCCTCAAGGCCGGATTTAATTCCTGTTGATCTGTTAAGGGAGTTTGCCAGACTCCAGGACAATGTCCCGCCCTTTCCCTTTGAAGATGTAAAGAAAATAATCCTTTCCGAATTCGGTTCGCCCATGGAAGACGTGTTTGAATTTATGGACGAAACCCCTCTTGCTTCGGCATCCATTGGTCAGGTTCACCGGGCCGGCCTGAAGAATGTCCAAGAGGTTGCTGTCAAGATACAGCGGCCGGGCATTCGAAAGACAATTGAGGTGGACCTTGAGATCATGCACCATCTGGCCACTCTGATGGAGACCCATATTGAGGAAATAGCCCCCCACCGGCCTGTAAAAATAGTTGAAGAGTTTAAGAAAAGCCTTGAAAAGGAACTGGACTTTTCCATTGAAGCGTCCAATATCGAGCGGATCACCCGGCAGTTTACCAGTGAAACGTATATTCATATCCCTGAAGTGTTCCATGATGCATCCACCCAGCGGGTACTTACCATGGAATTTATCAAGGGGATCAAGGTGTCTGATATTGAGAGCCTTGAAAAAGCAAACCTTGACAGAAAAAAGATCACACGCCGCGGAGCGGAATTTGTTTTAAAACAGGTGTTTGAATTTGGTTTTTTCCATGCAGATCCCCATCCCGGCAATATATTCATCCTTCCCGGCAATGTGATTTCCCCTGTTGATTTTGGTATGACAGGGTTTGTCAGCAGAAGTACCCGTGAAATATTTATTGACCTCATTCAAAGCGTAGATTCGAAAAACACAAGGCTTTGTGTCCGCTTTCTCCTTGAGCTGGCGGATTATGAAAATGAGCCTGATATTCCGGCGCTTGAAAAGGAAGTGGCCCTTTTTATTGATACGTATTTTGAAAAACCCTTAAAAGAAATAAATCTTACCAGTCTTATCAATGACATCATTGAAATGACCTCAGTTCATTACATGACCATCCCCCCCCTAGGTTTTCCCCTTTCTCAACACAGTGCTTTATTGCATCTAACATTTCCAATTACCTCGTCAGGATTTGGTTCTCAACTCGTCGGGTAAATGTCCCGGAATCGCATAGCCCGCA
>JAWOEJ010000168.1:0-4157 GCA_046482845.1 Desulfobacteraceae bacterium
CAACGAGATCCTGTCAAGACCCCAGAACAGGGCGGTCAGGCAGCGGTTGACCTTGAATTACAATATCGAGCCCCTGACAAGTGAGGAAGTCAAGGCATATATTGAATACCGCCTGAATACAGCCGGTTCTGGTGAGAAGATTTTTACACAGGCGGCAATTCAGGATATCCATTTTTATTCCCGGGGGTTTCCCCGGCGGATCAATATCCTCTGCGATCATGCCCTGCTCACAGGATATGTTCAGGAAAAGAAAAAAATTGACTCCAAAATGATCCACGAGTGCGCCGGTGAGTTGAATATTCCTGCACCCCGGAAAAAACCGGGGGTGTCCCGGAAAAAGGACAACGGTAATTATGGGCTGGATGCTGAGAGCAGTCATGAAAACATTTATGAAAACAATAATAAAAGCAGCCTGAAAAACCGCCTGGAAAACGATCGAGAAAACAGCCATCCCTATAATAGAAAAAACACCAAAGAAAATAATAGAGAAAACGATAATGAAAACATCAGAAAAACAAAAAAAGGAACACTTCCGCCTGAATCTGAAGCTTTTAGTAAAGCCAGGCCGCCCCGCAAAGGGATAAGACGGTTTGTGTATACGGTTCTTTTTGTTCTGCTGGTGATTCTATCCGTGGCTTTTTTTGTTCAGCCCCGCTCTTTTCATCAGGTGTTTAAAAACAAAGACCAGTACATGGCCAGGATTCAATCCATACTTTCTGACGTTCTATCCGTTGAAAGTGAAAAACAGAGGAAAGAAGACCATTTATCCCCTGCTGTAACCGCTCCATTGAAAAATGGGAAAGATAAAACTGACAATGAAAAATTATCCGAAGCCATAACAAAGAAAATAGAGTTTTATCCTGACACAGAAAAACAATCTGATAACGCAGCTGCTCTGGATTTGAAAGATGCAGGGGAAACAAAAGATGTGCCGGGTAAAAAACATCTGACAGACCTGAACAGGTCACAGAACCCGGATGTTGTGCCGGGCCGGAGCGCTTTGCCTGATAAAAAGGCATTGCCAGACCCGGACCTTGCTCCGGAAGAAAAGGCTTTGCAGGACCGGGACATTGTGCCAGATGAAAGTAATTTGTCGGTACAGGTAGCAAAGCCGGGTCAGGACGCAATACCGGATATGCAAACAATACCGGGCAAGAAAACAGTGACGAATCAGGCCAGGCAGCCTGCAAAGACGGAAGATCATGGTGATCTGTTAAAGCATACCCAAAAACCTGAGCTGCCGGAAAAACCCATTGTAGTGAGATTTAAGTACAATACCTATGAATTAAATGACAAGGGCCTTGAGGATATAGATGGGTTTGTCCGCATAATGTCCCATTACCCCGATGCTGAAATCAGTGTTAAGGGATATACAGATGCCTTTGGCAACCCGGTTTATAATCAGAAACTGTCGGAATTCAGGGCCAATATTGTAAAAACCTTTCTTCAGGGTAAAGGGATTTCCCCTGAAAATATAAAGGTAGCGGGCATGGGAAGCGAGAATCCCGTTGAAACCAACGATACTGTCCACGGCAGACAGATGAACCGCAGGGTAGAAATTGAAGTGGAGAGGAATGGATCACCGCAATAGAGGAATGTATCACCTAAACGGAGTAATAGACTGAATGGAAAATTTGCTTGTTACCGGAGGCAGCGGGTTTATCGGCTCAAATTTTATCAGGTATGTCCTTGGTGAAACCGGATTTCAGGGCTGTATCATCAATGTGGACAAGCTCACCTATGCTGGAAATCCAGAATCCCTGGCTGACATTGCAAGGGATTGCAGGGACCGCTATGTTTTTGAACACTGCGATATCTGCGACAGGGCCGCCCTGGACAGTGTGTTTGAACACTACGGGATTGACACGGTGTGTCATTTTGCAGCGGAATCCCATGTGGACCGGTCCATATCATCCCCTGAGGTGTTCATAGACACCAATGTAAAAGGCACTTTCAATCTTCTTGAAGCGGCCAGGAAAAGAGGCGGGGCGTTTCACCGGTTTCACCATGTCAGTACCGATGAAGTGTACGGCAGCCTTGGCAAAACCGGATTTTTTACGGAACATACCGCATATTCCCCCAACAGCCCCTATTCTGCATCAAAAGCCGCATCAGATCACCTGGTCCGGGCCTATTACAAAACCTATGGACTGGATGTGAGTATTTCCAACTGCTCCAACAACTACGGCCCGTTTCAGTTTCCTGAAAAACTCATCCCTTTGATGATTTTAAATATCATTGATGCAAAGCCCCTTCCTATTTACGGTGACGGTGCAAATGTCAGGGACTGGCTCTATGTCAGGGACCACTGCAGGGCAGTATGGCTGATCATGAACAAAGCAAAGCCTGGCAGTACCTATAATGTGGGCGGGGGGTGCGAGCTTGAAAACCGGGTGATAGTGGAAAAAATTTGCAGCATTATTGACAGGACAGACAAAAAACCGGCGGGAATGAAATCTGCAAAAGAATTGATCACTTATATCAAAGACCGGCCGGGGCATGATTTCAGGTATGCCATTGACTGCACAAAATTAAAAAATGAGCTGGGGTTTCAGGCAGAAGAATCCTTTGAATCCGGTCTTGAAAAAACCATTGCCTGGTATTTTAATCACCTGGACTGGGTGGCCCGCATTAAATCCGGAGAATACCTCAAGTGGATGGAAACCCATTATCAGATTTAAACATACAATTTATCTGACCCGATCACATAATACTCAAAAATATGGAGATCGCTTAATGAAAGGTATTATTCTGGCAGGGGGATCAGGCACAAGGCTTTATCCCATTACCAAAGCAGTGAGCAAGCAGCTGGTTCCGGTGTATGATAAACCCATGATTTATTATCCTTTGTCCGTTCTCATGCTGGCAAAAATCAGGGATATTATGATTATTTCAACCCCCGAAGATCTGCCGCGGTTCAGGGACCTTCTTGGAGACGGCTCGTTTGTGGGCCTGAATCTTTCCTATGCAGAGCAGAAAAAACCGGCAGGCATTGCTGAGGCCTTTATCATTGCAAAAGAGTTTATCGGTGATGACAATGTAACCCTGATCCTTGGCGACAATATTTTTTACGGCAGCAATCTTGCCATAATGCTTCAGCAGGCTGTTACCCTGGAAAAGGGCGGGCTGATATTCGGTTACCCGGTAAAAGATCCAAACCGCTACGGTGTGGTGGATTTTGATGACAGGGGCAATGTCACCGGCATAGAGGAAAAACCGGATCATCCGAAGTCCGACTATGCTGTGCCCGGGCTGTATGTTTATGACAACAATGTGGTCAGGATTGCGGAAAGTCTTAAACCCTCACCAAGGGGGGAGCTTGAGATTACAGATGTGAATATGGCGTATTTAAGGAAAAATATGCTCAGGGTAGAGCTCTTGGGAAGGGGATATGCCTGGCTGGATACAGGGACCCACGAGGCCCTTCAGCAGGCTGCCGCCTATGTGCAGGCCGTCCAGGACAGGCAGGGGCTGAAAATAGCCTGTATAGAGGAGATTGCCTTCCGGCTGGGCTATATTGGTCATCAAGATCTTGAACGGCTTGCCGGGGATATGATGAAGAATGAATATGGACAATATCTGATGAAATTGGCGGTGCGGCCCCAGGCAAAAAGGGGCAGGGTGTAAGTATGGGCGCGATTTTTGAGAAAACCGACCTTGACGGGGTTATTCTTGTAAAACCGGATGTGTTCAGGGACAGCAGGGGGTTTTTCCTGGAGACCTGGCAGAAACAGCGCTACAGCACCGGGGAAATTGACAGCGGGAAAATCGATTGTGATTTTGTTCAGGACAACCATTCCAGGTCTGCACAAGGGGTGGTCAGGGGACTGCACTATCAGCTGGTCAATGCCCAGGACAAACTGGTGTACACGGTCCGGGGGACCATTTTTGACGTGGCCGTGGACATAAGAAAAAATTCCCCTTTCTTTGGCAGATGGACAGGGCAGATATTGTCCGAGAAGAACCAGTACCAGCTTTTTATACCAAAGGGCTTTGCCCACGGGTTTTCAGTTTTAAGTCCTGTCGCTGATGTCATCTACAAGTGCTCTGACTATTACGCCCCAGGGGATGAGTACGGCATCCTGTTCAGCGATAAAGATCTCAATATAGACTGGCAGGTTGAACACCCTGGAATCTCGGAAAAAGACAGCCGAAAC
>JAWOEJ010000264.1:0-14240 GCA_046482845.1 Desulfobacteraceae bacterium
TTTGAAGACACCAAAGAAAAAGAAACAAAGATGAAAAAAGAGGGCATTATTTTCTCCAGGGAAATGCTTGAAAAAACCGGATTTACGCCGGGCGATGCCTTTGAGATGGAAGTGCAGGAGGACCGCATCATTCTAAAAAAAATCCAGGAAGACTAAATTCTGTAAAAGGAGTAGTTCAATGGAAGAAAATGAATTCCAAATCAAAACAGCAAAAACAATTAAGAATCTTGATAACCCGGTCTTTAAATACGATATCCAGCCCTGGGTTTTTTTTATATCTGCGGGTTTGATTTTTGCCGGGGTTATTTTTACAATATTGGCAGGCGATTCCGCGATAACTCTGTTTTCAGGAATAAAAAACTGGATCAGTGAATATACCGGCTGGTTTCTCGTACTGACCATGAATGTCGTATTATTCACCTGCATCGGCATTCTTGTCTCCCCCTTGGGAAAACTGCGCATCGGCGGCCCGGATGCAGAACCGGAGTTTGGTTATCTCAGCTGGTTTGCCATGCTTTTCAGTGCCGGTATGGGTATTGGACTGCTCTTCTACGGTGTGGCTGAACCCATGTTCCATTACGTTGCCAATCCACTTGCAGAACCCGGTACCCTTGACAGTGCCAGAGAAGCCATGAAGCTTACCTTTCTCCACTGGGGACTGCATCCCTGGGGAATCTATGCATTGATTGGACTGGGACTGGCTTTTTTTGGATTCACAGAGGGACTGCCGCTTTCCATCAGGAATGTTTTTTATCCGATTTTCAAAGAACGGATCTACGGCGGCATCGGCAATACTATAGATATTATGGCCACTATTTCCTGTCTTTACGGCGTTGCGACGTCCCTTTCATTTGGTGTTCAGCAGGTAAATGCCGGACTGGCGCACCTGTTTAATATTCCACAGAATCCCACAGTACAGGTCATGCTCATTGCCGGCATTACCGCTCTGGCCACATGGTCAGTGGTGCGCGGCCTGGATGGCGGAATCAAGCTGCTCAGTAATATTAATATCGGGCTGGCGATCCTGCTGATGTTCTTTGTATTTATCCTCGGTCCCACCCTGTTTATAATGAACGGGCTGGTTGAAAATATTGGAAATTACATTCAGAATTTTTTTGAACTGGGCTTCTGGAGCGAAACATATACTGACGGCGGCAACTGGCAGAACGGCTGGACCATTTTTTACTGGGCCTGGTGGATCGCCTGGTGTCCTTTTGTGGGTATGTTTATCGCCAGGGTCTCATATGGACGAAGTCTGCGGGAATATCTTGGCTGTGTGCTTCTTATTCCTACCTTTGTTACCTTTATCTGGATGACTGTTTTCGGAAACAGTGCCATCTACATTGAAAGATTTGCCGCAGGGGGCATGGCCAGGGCCGTCCAGGAAAACATCCCGGTTTCCCTGTTTGTCTTTCTTGAAAATTTCCCGTTAAGCTGGATCACCTCCATGCTTGCCATAATTGTTGTCATCTTCTTCTTTGTCACCTCTTCAGACTCCGGTTCCATGGTCATCGATATTATCACCGCTGGCGGCAACCCGGACCCACCAACGCCTCAGCGGCTGTTCTGGGCCATTCTGGAAGGAACAGTTGCAGCCATACTCCTTCTGGGAGGCGGGATGGTAGCCCTTCAGACAGCCGCCATAAGTACTGGCCTGCCTTTTGCCGTGATCATGTTTTTAATGTGTTTCGCTGTGGTTAAAGGACTGATCGACCATATGAAAAAACACGGGCATAAATACCAGTAAGTTTTTCTGCAGCACAAAAACATCCAGACACAGCATAGCCTGGAAAAACAGAAAAATAAACATTTTATCTGGCTGCACGCCCGTCACTTAAGGCGTTGCAGCCGCTATTCAAGCAGGAGGTTTTTATGAAAAAAACGGAAATAATTTTTACCGCCACGTTATTGTTTTTCATATTTACAGTCATATCTCTTCTTACCCCGGTTCAGGCGTTAGCCGAACGGAAAACCGTCAGCCTTGCCTGCGCTGAATGGTCCGAGGCAGTGGCCACCACAAACATGGCAAAGGCGATAATTGAAAAAGAATTCGGCTACCAGTGTCGAATTATTTCAATGGCTGCGGATAAAATGTGGGAATCAGTGGCCACAGGCAAGGTAGACGGTATGCTGGCCGCCTGGCTGCCCACCACCCACGCCCATTATTATAAACAATACAAAGATCAGCTTGTGGATCTGGGGCCGAATATCACCGGCACACAGATTGGACTGGTGATTCCCGATATTACGGTTGGCAGACAGACCGCTTCTTCCGGAGCACGCAATGCCCCTTACATCAAAGCGGAATCCCTGGCCGATCTGAAAAAATACGCAGGGCAGTTTGGCAGAAAAATCATCGGTATTGATTCAGAAGCCGGTATTATGAAAAAAACCCGAGAAGCCATACGGGAATACGACCTGTACGAATACCAACTGGTTGAGGGAAGTGAAATTTCCATGACCGCCGAGCTTTC
Organism: Desulfobacteraceae bacterium; assembly: GCA_046482845.1. Lineage (GTDB taxonomy): Bacteria > Desulfobacterota > Desulfobacteria > Desulfobacterales > Desulfobacteraceae > DATFJZ01. Next base: position 2,475 of record JAWOEJ010000264.1, read on the forward strand.
AAACGCCATCAGAAAACAGCGCTGGATTGTGGTGACAGGATGGGAACCGCACTGGATCTTCGGCCGGTGGACTCTAAAATTCCTTGATGATCCCAAGAACATCTTCGGCGGCAAAGAAAAAATCCATACCATGGTCCGCCAGGGTCTTAAGGAAGATATGCCGGATGTGTACAAATTTCTTGACAATTTCAACTGGAAAAAAAAGGAACTGGAACAGCTGATGATCTGGATACAGGAAGACAAAGGCATGTACCCCCGGGAAAAAGCCGAGCGGTATATGCGCTATCACCCGGATCAGATAAAATCATGGCTGGAATAAAACCTCTATAGCCCTTTCACCGGCCACTTATACTTCAAGTGGCCGGTTTCATGCCCCTGATATTTTCCGCGTTTTTATTTTTTACACTGGTTTTTTTCCTGACAAATTCTGTACATGCCCAGCATACACCGAAATTTTTTAAACCGCCAATAACAACAGATCCTTCTGCCGGAAAGGAAATCAGAATGGCAAGGGCGACCTGGGACACTGGATGGTTTCAGGCGGAAATTATCAGAAATCTGCTGCAGACAATTGGATATACGGTTAAAGCGCCCGTGACAATGGATAATCAGGCATTCTATATTGCTGCAGCCAAAGGTAAAACAGATCTGTGGGCCAACGGGTGGTTTCCCAGTCACAATGCATTTATTAAAACCGCACAGGTTTACGTAGAAGTCGAAGCTGTAGGGTTTGAAGTAAAGGCTGGCGCCCTTCAGGGTTATATGGTGGATAAAAAGACGGCCACCCGGTTCGGTATTAAATGTCTGGATGATTTCAAAGACCCTGATATTGCAGGGGTTTTTGACAAAAACGATAACGGCAGGGCCGACCTCATCGGTTGTAATGCAGGATGGGGGTGTGAAGGTGTTGTTGAGCACCACCTGGATGCATTTGATTTAAGATCCACGGTGGAACATCTTCAGGGGGATTATTCCCCCATGATGGACGAGGCTGTCACCCGGTTTAAAAACGGAAAGCCGGTTTTCTTTTACACCTGGAAGCCCAACTGGACAGTGGGCACACTGGTACCGGGAAGAGACGTGGTCTGGATCGAAGTGCCCTTCAGCAGCCTGCCGGAATGCAAAGACAATTTAAAGGACCAGACAACCATCAAAGGGGTCAGGGGGTGTACCGCAGACCCCTGCAATATGGGATTTCCCCCTAATGATATCCGGGTTGTCGCCAATAAACACTTTCTTGACAGGTTTCCTGATGTACGGCATCTGTTGACTTGTATAAAAACTCCCCTTTCCGATATCACAGGTCAGAATGCAAAAATGCTGGCCGGTGAAGATGCCTATGAAGACATACGCCGTCATGCACAGGCATGGATAAAAAACAACAGCCAAAAAACAGAGAGCTGGATCAGGGGCGCCAGAACATTTCAGATTCCTGAAATAAAATCCGCCATTTCCCAAAGGAAAAAGGCAGAAGGAAAATAGATCAATGTTCTGAAAGTGGTCACTCAGAGATCCGAGCCCTTTGTCATTTACCAGAACGGTAAATATATCGGATTCAGCATCGAACTCTGGGAAAAAATCGCTAAAACCCTTGGCCTGAAGTATGAAATCTACAGTGTAAATACAATTGCCAAACTCCTGTATGAAGTAAAACGCGGCGCCGCTGATGCAGCTGTTTCAAGTATCGGCATCACATCCAGGCACGAAAAATACCTTGATTTTTCTCATGCCTACTTTGAATCCGGTCTTCAGATCATGGTTCGGGAAGGTGCGGACTCCTTTCTGGAAAAAATCCTGCAGAAATCTTTTGCCGTACTTTTATCAAGTGAACTCATTTACGGGGTTTCATTTTTTTTTGTCTGCACTCATTCGGCAGAGAAGTGGCCACAGTGAAAAAAAGTACTGCAGCCGAATATCTCTTAAAGCAGGGAATAACCTGTATAGAACTTGAAAATATTAAAAGCGCCTACCAGATTCTGGAATCTGAAAAAGTGGACGCCCTTGTATACGATTCTCCCGTTCTCCAGCACTATGCTTCCAAAAAAGGCAGGGGAAAGGTCCGTATGGTGGGGTTGATATTTGAAGTAAAAAAATACTGGAAACCGGTAACAAACAGGAATAAAAAGAATAAAATATGTTAGAAATTGATTAAATTTAATGAAACGTATTGAAAAAACAATGTGCCTATAATAAAACGCCCTAACTCAAAGGCTATTTGAACTGGAGGTCAAACCCTGAAAATCAACGAAAAAATAAAGAAAAAAAATCCTCATAAAAGAAAAATCCTCCAGACCGGGCTTGTTACACTGGGCTTTTTTTTGATTCTACTGGCCTGGGGCCTTTTGTTTTTCGAGATGGATGCAAGCAGAAAGGCGCTTTTATGTGAACTGAAGCGGGAACAAAACAATTTAGCCCGCGTTCTTGCAGACCATTTGTATAAAATTATGGGGCATAAACAGGCCATTGAGGTTTTTGCCCTGCAATTTTTTACCGGCCAGAAGGAGAAGTCCTTAAGTGATATTACTGGATTTCTACACGGAGAAAAAGCCTTTACCCGTGTTGTGCTCTATGATTTATCGGGTACCCCTTTTTATATGTCCTCTCCCGGAAAAAAAAATCACGCTCAATCCCAAAAAATCAGGCAGATCATTACCAATATGGTTGAAAATAAAAATACTCTGCTCGTTGAACTGGACCGGAATACTGTTGGAATATCATGGCAAATTCCCTTTCTGTTCCCTTTAAGAAAGGGCAATGAAATGACAGGGGCCATGCTGCTTGAACTGGACCTGGGATATTTTCTTAACCTGCTTAAAAATATTGATATTGGGAAAACCGGTAAAATTATGATTTTCAATGATCACGGTGAAGAATTGGCACGTTTTGAAAACGGCGGTCTGGCCATAGGTCATTCTTTCCCAAAACCTCTGTTAAATAAGCTTTTAATACAAGATTCATCCGGTACATTTAAAGATCCAGGCCTTGACGATTTCCATTTAACCTGCCTTCATGTTCAAAAATATCCATTTGTCGTGACTGTCAGTCGGGAAATGAAGGATTTTTTTTCCGAATTTACAGCGCATAAAAACAAATTGTTATGGGCCTTATCCTTTATATCAATTTTCTGCCTTTCCGTTATGTTTCTGCTTTTCAAAGAGATTGTCAGCAACAACCGATATCTGAATGCCCTGATCCTTTCCAACCGGAAAAACAAAAATCTCATTCTCAGGCTGGAAAAAGAGCATAAAGTGTCAACCAAGGCAGCCTCTGTGGATGCCCTCACCCAGCTTTATAATCGGCGTTTTTTTGTTTCCATGGCCCAAAAAAATCTATTTCTGGCAAAAAGAAATTCTTTCAGCTGTGCTATATTGTTCATTGATCTGGACCGGTTTAAAAAAATCAATGATACCCTGGGCCACCGTGTGGGAGATCTGCTTCTCAAGAAGGTGGCACATCGTTTGATCCGCTGTACCCGGAAATCCGATATTGTGTCCCGGTTCGGAGGGGATGAATTTGTGGTAATGCTCACAAAAATGTCTGCAGAAGAAAATATTTCCCCGGTGGTTGAAAAAATTATTGCCGCTGTTTCCGCGCCCTATGAATATATGGAAGGTCACCAGATCATAACCAGCCCGAGCATCGGAATTGCAGTTTATCCCCGTGACGGAGAGGATATTGACACCCTTATTATCCATGCCGATGCAGCCATGTACAAGTCAAAAAAGTCAGGACGGGGCCGGTATTTCTTTTTTGATGCAAGCCTTAATACAATTTCTTTAGAAAAATTTGAGCTGGAACAGCGCATGCCTTCAGCCATTAATGACAAAGAGTTTGTTCTTTACTATCAACCTAAACTCAGACTTGAGGACTACCGCGTGGTGGGACTGGAGGCCTTGATCCGCTGGCAGCACCCTGATCATCACCTGATTTATCCCGCCGATTTTATTGAAATCGCTGAAGAAACCGGTCTGATCGTGGATCTGGATGCCTGGGTTCTGGAAACAGCCTGCCGTCAGATCACCCAATGGGCGGCTGATGGACTGAATCCCGTCCCCATTTCGATCAATGTCTCTCCTATAGAGTTGAAAGACAGGGCGTATTCTCGCAGGTTTTTGAAAGTGCTGGAGCGTTACGGGCTCTCGACAGAATCCATTGAAATTGAGATCACTGAAAGTGCCTTTATTGAAGACCGGGAAATGGTTATTTCAAATCTTGAAACACTTTTTTCCCAAGGGGTTAAAATTACACTGGATGATTTTGGTAAAGGGTTTTCAAATCTGGATCATATCAGATCGCTTCCCATAACCAGCTTAAAAATCGACAAAAGCTTTATAAAAGATATTTTTAACAGTGAAAATGAGTGCCCCATTGTTACCTCAACGATCAGTCTTGCCCAGAAACTTGAGATGACAGTGGTTGCAGAAGGTATTGAAACCCATGGTCAGTTAATTAATCTTAAGGTTGCCGGCTGCAATGAGGGACAGGGCTATTTTTTCAGCCGGCCTGTTTCGGAAAAAAAAATCCGCGAATTTATCATGTCACCAATACGGGGGATATAAGCATGAGGTGTTTTTGTTATTTGGTTTTTGGACTTTTTGTTTTTCAATGGGCTTTTCTTCCTTCATTCGTGTTTGCAGAAGAAACAAAAAAAAACGGACTGTATTTTTCCATTGTTCCCAAAAAAAATGTGGATCAACAGATTAAAGAACTTTTGCCGCTGCTTCAATTACTGGAGGAAAAACTCAAACGTTCTGTGAGTATCATCCGTCCCCTTTCCTACCATTCTGTAATCGAGGGGATACTCTCGGAAACCATTGATTTTGCCATTCTCGGCCCGGCATCCTACGCCAAAACAAAAGCACGGGACTCCCGTGTTAAGGCCTTTGCCTCGTTTGCCAAAAAAAAAGGATTTATGACCCCCCAGGGCAGTTATTATTATTCAGTGCTGTTTACCCTTAAAAGCTCCGGTTTTGGTTCCATAGAGGAATTAAAGGGAAAAAGAATCGCTTTTACTGATCCGGAAAGCACATCTGGTTCTGTTATACCGAACATATCCTTTTCAAAGCGCATCCAGCCATCATTAAAAGAGTTTTTTGGTACTCATATCTATACCGGTTCCCATGACCGTTCCATAGAATCTGTGATAACCAAGGATGTGGATGCTGCCTTTGTTTCATCTGCGCGCATAGATGAAGCGGTTCAAAAAGGACAGATCAAGCCGGAGCTGATTCAGATTCTATGGCGGTCAGATCCGATCCATCGCGATCCCTTTGTGTTCAGCGGCAAAGTCAGCGATGTTCTCCAGAATAAAATCCAGGATATCCTGCTCACCTCCCAGGTCCGGCTGAAACCCATGCTGGAAAACATGCAGATGGTCGGTATTGTGGCCGTTACAGATAAGGATTACCAGCCCATCCATGATATTATCGCCATGCAGGCCCGGCAAGTAAAATAGATTAGCATCACAGGCTGTATTTTTTTATCTTCTTGTGCAGGGTCTGCCGTGAAATTCCCAGAATTTGGGAAGCTGCTTTTTTGTTGTTATTGGTTTTTTTTAAACCCCTTTGAATCAATTCTTTTTCATAATTTTCAAGACAGGTTTCCAGTGGCCACAAATTGAATATTACCGATTCGTTCCTGTTTTAAAACTTCTATACCCGGATCTGCTGGGAATGCGGACAGACAGATGACAACACACCTCCTGTGGAAGGCGACGGTTGCTGCGCCACCTTTGATTTCCTTTCCGGTATCATTCATGTCCCCTGCCTCGACCTGAACACAGGCACCACTTATTGGTTCGATATTAAAATAGTGGACTTTTCTCACCCAATGAAATTTGAACTTTTTGATATAGATATGAACAAAAACTAACCCCTTTTACTTGATGATCAAATTTTAAACGGTCCAAAATGCTTCAACTCAAATGTGCCCGGTAACACAAAGTGCTGCCGGGCATATCCTTATAAACACCCATAAAGCACATCATCACAACAAAGAAGATCAGACTTTCTTTTTCCTGACAGGCAACCCTTGGGAGCGGTGCTATTCAAAAAACTTGATGATCGAGTATAAAGTAATGCATATTGTCTGCACCCCCCACACACACAATTCGGTTTTCCCAAAAAACCAGGAACTGCTGTTCCTGGATTTTACAATTATCCTCAGCCGGAATACCTCCTGCCTGATTTTTTGAATAACTATTGACAATACATCATTATTATATGGTATAGTGACTGTAGATGAAAACCCTATCCTGGATATCCATTAAAAACCGTCACGATTTATTGACCTTTATACAATAAAAATAACCATAAAAGGTAGATTTTTCTACACTCTGGTATTTAAACGTCAACTGCCGTAACCTGATTTTAACGCTAAGGTGTACTCTTAATTTTCAAGTCTATTCATTTTTTAACCCCATAAAGGAGGAAATGGTATGGAAACTAAAAAAAGGTCTATCAGCAAAATCATTGAGGAGCAGGTAAAAAAATGGGATTACCATAAACAGGAAAGAAATGAAGACAAAGTAAAACCTGTGATTTCAGTGACCATCTCCAGGGAACCCGGCAGCGGGGGCAGAATCGTTGCTGAAAAAATTGCAGAAAGACTGAATTTTGATATCTTTCATCAGGAAGTCGTCCATGAAATGGCTGAAGATGCCAATATCAGTGTCAGATTCATTGAGACCCTGGACGAAAGAGGACTGAACACCCTTGACAACTGGATCGCCTCCATGGTGGACGAACGATATCTCTGGCCGGACAGATATATGAAGCACCTGATGAAAGTTGTGGGAACCATGGGCAGGCACGGCAATTGTGTGATTGTGGGCAGGGGATCAAATTTTATCATTCCGCCTGAAAAACGGATCAGTGCCAGAATCACGGCGCCATTTGACATGCGGTGCAGATTCATAGCCGATGCTTTTAATATCTCCGTGGAAAATGCTGCCCGTCGCATTACCCATACGGAATCTACAAGGCGGTCCTTTATCCGGAAATATTTCAATACCTCAATAGCTGATCCTGCCAACTATGATATGGTTTTAAACACAAAAATAATAGGAATTGATGGTGCTGCAGCAGCTGTTTCCGCAGCTGTGAAACAAAAAATCGGATAAGGAGAAAACAATGCCAGAAAGCCAAATCGAGCTGGATAACAGCCGAAAAGAAAATCTTGGTAAATTTTTAAAAGCAATGCCCGGACTGGCAAAACAGCTCGGGAGCCAAATGGAAGAGGCCTATAAGGACGGGGCCCTGGACAGCAAAACCAAACGCTTGATTGCCATGGCAATTGCCCTTGGGACCGGATGCACAAACTGCGCGCTGAGCCAGGTCAGGGGGGCCCTGGATATGGGGGCAACAACAGAGGAAATACTGGAAACCATTGGGGTTGTATCCAGCATGAGAGGCACAACCGGTGTGGCGGAATCATTACGGATCATCCAGCTGCTGGATGAACTGGAAAAGCTTTAGCTCTCTATCTGGCCTTTTGGCAACAGCCCTGCCCACAGACATGGGGACGAATATTTATAATTCTTCAGGATCAGTTCCCCTTCTCCTGCTGTGCCAGGTTTTACGGCTGTGCCAGGCGATGCAGTCTTATGAGCCCCTGATCTGGATCATGGTTCTGAGATTTCACCCAGTTTTCAAGAGTTTCAAAGGCAGTGCCGGATTCAAGTATATGTGCTGCCTTTTCAATACCCAGGTCCAGTGATTTTGCGCTGCCTGCGGCAAGAAAAATCAAGCCTGCATTGAGCAGGGCCGCATCTTTTCTGGCACTGCTTTCCCTGTTGGACATAAGCGCGACAAATCTTTTTGATTCTGCCTGGATATCTTTTTCCGGTGATAATTGTCCGGGATCTATAACCCCAAGTCCGAGTTTTTCAGGATATATGGTGAACATTTCAATGTCAGAACCTTCATCTATTCTTGCGCAATGGGTGGGGCCGCAAACCGAGGCCTCATCCATTCCTTTATCCGAGTTCTCAATGGCACCGTGGAGAACCAGGGCACGGGTATAGCCGATTTCCTTCATCACTTCAGCCACCGGACGGATCATTTGCCGGGAATAAACCCCCCTGACGCCAATGGACGGCAGGGCTGGATTGGCAAGGGAAGCTGCAATATTCAAGGTAGACCCAAAAAAAATCCGGGACAGGATCCGGGACAGGGCCATGGGGTGAATAAGAGGGCTCATGCCGTTAAACAGACCAAGTCCGCAGGTTTCTATACTCTTCGCGACCATGTCTGCCGGGCACTCCACATCGACCCCAAGGGCCTCTGCCATATCTACGGTACCACATACCGATGTAAGCGCACGGGCACCATGGCGTGCCATGGGCACCCCCCCAGCTGCAGCAATAACAGACGCCGCCGTGCTTATATTGAATGTTTTAAAGGTATCCATGCCGGTTCCGCTGTTTTCAGCAAGCCTGAGGCGCTTATCGATTTTAATCTTTATGGTGTCAAGATCATAAATGGCTTCCCAGGCACCAGCCACTTCCTGGTGTGTTTCTCCCTTGGCAGTGAGAGCCGATAAAAAAGCACCCTGCTGCATATCCGTTGTCTGGTTGTTTAAAACCGTGACAAATGCCTGTTTTGACTCTTCCCGGGTCAGATTTTCCTTGTGGATAAGACGGGTGATGGTGGATCCAAATGCTCTGTTTACCATCTCTTCATTCAATGGGTCAAACATGATTTCATCTCCTGAATACAAAAACACTATTCAAAAGGATCATGTTCCAGCAATGAATCCTCAAGGGGTTCTGCAAAAAGGCAGGCTTTCCGGCTCACGGCTCATCCTACTTGCTGCGCCTTCCCCGGATATTGAGTGGCAGATTGCAGCTTTTGTCCCCGTTCACGGCAACGGCTGGTATGCGGTGGATTCTCACCACCTTTCCTTTTAACCGAAAATTATTTTTCCCGGCACCTGTTTGCACACAATGATTTATAACCGCAAACCCTTTATTTGTCAAACGCGAAATTAAATCCCACTGAATTTCCACCTGCTGTGCCATCCTGTCCCAAAATCGTAAATATAAGGATAATCAAAGGGGTTTCCCTGTTGCTTTTTTTGATTCCTTTTACTATACAGGGGTAAAGCATCACTGCCCCATAGGTCTCAATTACTGAGTTAACAGACTGATAATATAATATAAAATTTTCAAAAACACCCTAAAAAGGAGATCAGTTTTTAAATGGATGATAACTTAAAAATATTCTCAAGTGGTTCCAACACCATCCTTGCTGAGGATATCTGTGATCAAATTGGAATCCCTTTAAGCCAGCTGGAGATCTCCCGATTTTCAAATGACAACCTTTTTGTTCAGGTCCAGGAAAGTGTCAGGGAAAAGGATGTGTTCGTGATTCAATCTCTCACCCATCCTGCCAGTGATCATATCATGGCACTCATGCTGTCACTGGACGCCCTTCGCAGTGCATCTGCCAGGCGGATCACAGCGGTGATTCCATATTATTCCTATGCCAGGTCAGATAAAAAAGATGCCCCCAGGATATCCATTGCCGGACGTCTGATTGCCGATCTGCTGAAAACTGCCGGAGCAGACCGGGTTCTAACCATGGACCTGCATGCGGATTCGGTTCATGGGTTCTTCAGTATGCCAGTAGATCATCTTACTGCTGTTCCGACTATCTGTGATTATTTTGCCCGCAGTCTGGATCTGTCCCGGGTGGTGATTGTGGCAACAGATGCAGGGGGAGCCAAAAGAGCAGGCAAATTTGCCGAACGTCTTAAAACATCCATGGCCATCATCGACAAGCGACGTATCAGTGATTCAGATATTAGACAGGGACTGGTCGTCGGCAATGTAAAGGACAGGGATGCCATTGTCTTTGATGATGAAATTTCCACCGGCAGCACCCTTGTCACCACTGTCCAAACCCTCAGAAAGGCAGGGGTGGGAAATATTTATGTCGGGGCTACCCACCCGGTCCTTTGCGGAAATGCAGTGGCAAACCTGAAGGCTTCATCCATTACAGAAATAGTTGTTACCAATACAGTGCATATACCCGTAGAAAAACAATTTCCAAAGTTAAAGGTACTTTCGGTGGGGGGCTTGTTTTCAGAGGCTATTTTGAGGATTCACACCGGAAAAAGCATAAGTGATTTGTTCAAATCCTAAAACGCAGATGGCCAAGTCCAAAAAATATTCAAAAGCCTTATCTCCTTTGGTTCTCAATGTTCCTGAAGGAGATTCTATAATAAACTAAATCAGATGAAATCCCATGGCCAGTGCCCCCAACAGGGAGTGGGACAGTGAAACAGCCCAGATATTGGGCTGTTTTATGAATATGATTCCCCATGCCAGCCCTCCGATAAACGTAATGATGAGTATCAGCGGGTGTCTGTAAATGATATGCAGAAAGCAGAAGGAAAAGGTGGATACCAATAAAAATAAGTTAGTGCTGTGAATGCCGGCCCGTTTTAGCTCTGCAAACAAAATTCCCCTGAAAAATATTTCCTGGACTGGGGATAGAAAGAAAATATAAAACAGATAAACATGGGGAAGATAGTTTCGGATTTCCGGCCGCATTATGCCAGCATGGTATATCATATACACACCGATCCCCCCTGCAGCACAAAACACAAGATTCCAGATCAATGCACTTTTAAGATTATCGGTTCGAAAGCCTATTTCCCTGAAACCGTAACGCCTTTTAAAACAAATATAGCCAAGTCCTGCCAGGGCACAGAAAAAGGCGTGAAAGCGGTATTCAAAGGGAATGAGTTTCGACCATACCAGAACAACGGGGGTAAGACATATGAAAAGCAGTAAAATCAATGGTGTCAACCGGCCGATATCTCCAATGTCATACCGGTTCACTCCTGAGACGTGGCCTTTTTCAATGGCTCCTATAATTGAGAATGCATTCAAAGTTGTCTGTTTTTGGGTCATTTGACCTAAGCCTTCCTGTATGTTGAAATCCTTCTAATCCAAATATTATAAAACACTAACACAATTTTAGCAAAAATAAAATCAATTCCTAATACTCGGTTATCAAGTTTTTATGAAAGGGCCAATTAAGAGCCCCCAGCGGTTGCCCTGTCAGGAACATTGAGAACCAAAGGAGATCAGACTTTTTCCCTGCCAGGCGCTGCGACAATCAAGCTGTTTAAGGACCAGTGGCCGCAGGTCGCTGATTTTTAGCCTGGCAGGGAAAAAGTCCTCCGTCGGTCGCTGTCCTGACAGGGCAACCGCTGGGGGCGGCGGTATTCAAAAACTTGATAATCGAGTAATATATAGAACGGGGCCGTCCGATTTGTTAATCGGAATTGGAGTAATCAAATGAAATGATGAATGTAGAATCTTCTATATGGGTTATCCCCAGGACGTCATTGAGATATCGCGGCTCATGTGATATTTTGATCGAATACGTAAATTGAAATGATATGATATGATATGATGATTGCAATTGAACCCGGGAACTCACGGGACAGGAAAATTGAATTCGGGGGCATTTGATTCCTCCTTTTCTTCACCGGCTGGGTGGAGGCATATCCAATTACGGCATCCACATAACAGAGATCTATAGCAAAGCCTTCGCCCGTTTTACAGCACAGAAATCACCGCACATGGTACAGACGTTTTTTTCACACGACTGGGATGATTTCCTGTATTCACGCGCTTTTTCCGGATCTATGGCACAGGCGAACTGCCCTTCCCAGTCCAGTTCTCCCCTGGCCCTGCTCATTTGATTGTCCATGATCTGTGCATCCTTGATCCCCTTGGCAAGATCGCCTGCA
>JAWOEJ010000267.1:0-3614 GCA_046482845.1 Desulfobacteraceae bacterium
ATAATAAATTTTCTATACGTAGTTTTGTATTTACTATTGATCCTGTTCTGAGTCAATGGTAAATTTTGCAGTATATACCGGGTTTTTATTTTTATGAAAGCCATCAGCCGTCAGCCATCAGTACTCAGCTAACAGCTAACAGCTAACAGCTAACAGCTAAAAGCTAACAGCTAACAGCTAAAAGCTAAAAGCTAAAAGCTAACAGCTAGCAGCTGAAAGCTTACAGCTAAAAGCTATAAGGCATGAATGTTAGTGATCCATGATATTTTTATTAAGAAATTGCTGTTCATTTTTGCGAAATTGTGATTAATAATGAATAAAGGCCCATGCTCACAAAAAATCAGTTTTTATATGTTGTGCAGGGATCCAGGTGAATTTTACAATTACTGGAAGTCAACAGGGTGACCAATGAAATGTTTCTGGATTATGGTATTGATATGCATGCTTTCTTTGACGAGCAGCCTGTATGCAGATGAAAATCAGGCGTTTGACGATTTTTTTGAAGATTATGAAATTGCCGAGGAAGAAGAGCACATCCCGGATCCCCTGTACTGGTTCAATCATGGCATGTATACCTTTAATGATAAATTCTATTTCTGGGTTTTAAAACCGCTTGCAGAGGGGTATGAAACAGTGGCGCCTGCCGGGTTCAGGCAGTGTGTCCACAGTTTTTTTTATAATATTCTGTTTCCAGTGCGCTTTGTTAACAATGTAATGCAGGGAAAAATCAAAGGGGCAGGAAGTGAGCTTGGCATATTTCTTATCAATACAACGGCAGGTCCCCTTGGACTGTCAAAGCCGGCTCAGACTGTTTTTAATATGAAGAATTCCCGGGAGGATCTGGGACAGACGCTGGGAGCCTGGAGGATCGGGGAGGGATGCTACCTTGTCCTTCCTTTTTTTGGGCCGTCCACCCTGAGGGATTTTCTGGGCCTTGCCGGAGACACCTTTTTGTCCCCCATTCACTATGTGGATTCCACGCTCCTGGCAGCAGGTATCAGAAGCTTTGACGCAGTGAATACCCTTTCCCTCAATCCAGGGAAGTACGAGGCTTTAAAGCAGTCTTCCTTTGATCCCTATGATGCATTTAAAAATGCATATGTTCAAAGCCGCCGGTTAAAGGTAAGCGAGTAAATATGTCCCCATTACCGCGCCTTGAAGACGAATAAAAATCCGGATACTGAAGGCTGAGTACTGAAGGCTTTCATATAAAATTAAAAAGATCATTGCGTCTGCTGGGCAGAAAGTATTTCATTCTGTGGTTTCGAACAGATTCAATTGTTTGCTGTTCAAGTCTTACAACAAGTATCCCCTCAGTATTGTCTAACCGTTTTCCAATGATTCTGCCGTCAGGACCCAGTGCCACAGCAAGTCCCGGAAAGGTCAGCCCTGAATGATTTTCTCCTGTCTGATTGCAGGCCAGAACAAACACACCGTTGTCAAAAGCCCTGGCCCGTAAATGGCGCATCCAGGATCTGAATTTTTCGTCGGGGGTGCCAAAAGGGGAGGCATGGGGAATCAGGATAATATCAGCGCCCTTAAGGGCCATGGCAAGAAAGAGTTCCGGGAAATGGGCATCATAACAAAGGGCCATGCCGAGTTTGATATCATGATCCGGGAGTTGAATGATTTTTATATGGTTTCCAGGCGTTAAAAAATTTTTTTCCGCAGGAGAGATGTGTATTTTTCTGTAAACCTGTAAAGTACCGCAGGGCAATGCTGCCACCTGGGAAGCAAAATATCTGCCTTGTTTGTCCGTTTCAGCCATTCCGGCAAGGAGGGTCACCGACCTTTTGACGGCAAATCGGGACAACGCCGTGGTGATCGGTCCCGGGATTACTTCTCCAGAAATCAAAGGGTTTTTTTTACTGGTATAGCCGGTGATGTTCATTTCCGGGAACAGGATGATTTCTGCCCCCTTGTCTGCTGCCCTGCTGGCAAGGCTGATGCATTTTTCAAGGTTTTCCCCTGTTCTGCCGGCCGCAGATGCGTGAACCGCCAATGCTGCTGTAATATCTTTCATACCTTGAACTGGGCACTGATTTTAAAGAGTTCTGTTGCAGGAAGGTTTAAAATATCGTGAACACCGGTTGTTTCTGATATTTTTTTTAAATTCTTTTCTATTTCTTCAAAGGATCTGGCAATAAATGTGAACCAGATATTGTATGCATGATCCCTCATATAGTTATGGGTCACCCCTGAAAAGGAATTAACAACTTGTGTAAAACGATCAATCTTTTCCTTTTCCACCCTGGCGGCGCACAGGGTGCTCTTAAACCCCAGTTTGTCCGGTCCGAAATTTCCCCCGATTCTTCGGATGATCCCCTTTTTTTTAAGTGCCTGTATCCGTTGAATTACATCTTTTTCGCTGAGAAAAAGCTCTTCTCCGATTTTCTGAAAGGGTCTGGAATCAATGGGGAAATTGTTCTGAATTCTGTTGATGATTTTTTTATCTGTATGATCCATGGGGTCTCAGGCTTTCTCTAACTGAAGGTCTCTCTGAAGGTCTCTTCTGTTTCTGTCTTGAGGGATCTTCAGAAAAATAATTTTCTTCCAGATCCATGAATATAACCAAACCGGTATGGCTGGCCCATATCTTAGATCCGGCCACACAGGAAAATGAAACACAGCCACCGGCAATACTCTGACAAGCATTTCTTATAACGTCCATACCTTGACAGGCACAACAAAGCTGTTAGCTTTTAGCTTTTAGCTGTTAGCTTTTAGCTGAGTACTGATGGCTGACGGCTTTCATATAAAAAAAAGGCTCTGTTTTTTATAAAAAAGCAGAGCCTTGGTAATTCATGACAATGTCAGCTGAAAGATACTATACGCATCCTGTTGGTTTAGGTAGTCCAGCCATTTTACAAGCACCTTTACCCGGTCCTGAGGGGAAGAGCTCATAAATATGTTTGAGTTTGAATTTGGTCAGTTTGGAAAGTACACGTACCATGGGTGCAATTCCGTTTTTCTCATAGTAGTCCTGAAGAATATTGACCACTTTCCAGTGCTCATCAGTCAACTCATCAATACCTTCCTGCTGCCTGACGTACTCAACCCACTGCTCTGAGTAGCTCTTGAAATCAAGCAGGAATCCATCCTCATCTATCTCAAATGTTGCTCCATCCATTTCTACCGTTGCCATTAAAATACCTCCTGTAAAAAAATTTATCTTTGCTGTTTCCTTATAAGTTAAGACTTACCGTCTAATCTTCAATTCATTTGGAGGACAGTAACCCAGTAAAATCATTTTGTCAATATTAAAATTCATCAAGTTATAATATAAACCAGCATGATGCACAGCATCACAACAAACCCTGAAACTTGAATTTTGCCGCGTCTTGTATCTTGTTTCAAGTTTCTTATACTCGGTTATCAAGTTTTTATGGAATGGCCAATTAAGAGCCCTGAGCGGTTGCCTGTCAGGAACATTGAGAACCAAAGGAGATCAGACTTTTTCCCTGCCAGGCGTTAAGAAAATCAAGCTGTTTGAGGACCAGTGGCCGCAGTTCTTGATTTTTAGACTGGCAGGGAAAAAGTCCTCCGTCGTTCTCGTTCCTGACAGGCCCCCGCTGGGGGCGGCGGTATTCAAAAAACTTGATCATCGAGTTATA
>JAWOEJ010000306.1:0-3462 GCA_046482845.1 Desulfobacteraceae bacterium
CAAGTTTTTATGGAAGGACCGATTAAGAGCCCCCAGCGGTTGCCTGTCAGGAACATTGAGAACCAAAGGAGATCAGACTTTTTCCCTGCCAGGCGTTAAGAAAATCAAGCTGTTTGAGGACCAGTGGCCGCAGTTCTTGATTTTTAGCCTGGCAGGGAAAAAGTCCTCCGTCGGTCGCTGTTCTGACAGGCAACCGCTGGGGGCGGTGATATTCCAAAAACTTGATGATCGAGTGAAAGATCAGCTGACGCAGAGGGGTTCAATGGAGATCCTGAATTTAATAGACCCTGAAGGATTTAAAATTTATCTGCTGGTACTTGCAAGAATGGGGTTTGTGCTGTTTATGCTGCCTGTTTTTTCTTCTACCATGCTGCCTGTATTGGTCAAGGCGGGTTTGGCAATGGTTATTTCTATCCTTCTGTATTCGGTCGTGGATATTGACCCGTCTCTTTTTCCCGAAACCGTTGTGGGTACGGGTCTGCTTTTTTTAACCGAGGCTATGATCGGCATTATGCTGGGATTGTGCGTCAGGACGTTTCTGGGCTCGGTTCAGCTGGCCGGCCAGGTGATCGGGTTTCAGATGGGGTTTTCCATGATTAATGTGGTGGACCCCCAGTCCGGGGCCAATGTATCCATCATGGAGCAGATTGCTTATTGGGTGGCCCTTCTTATTTTCCTTCTGCTCAATGGCCATCACATCATGCTTTTGTCTGTTATAGAGAGTTTTGACCTTGTTCCCCCGGGATATTTCATGATGCAGCAGGTGATGCTGGATAAAATTCTGGCCATTGGCGGAGATATGTTTGTCCTGGC
Source organism: Desulfobacteraceae bacterium (assembly GCA_046482845.1). GTDB lineage: Bacteria > Desulfobacterota > Desulfobacteria > Desulfobacterales > Desulfobacteraceae > DATFJZ01. The sequence goes on from JAWOEJ010000306.1 coordinate 814, forward strand.
CATAAAAATAGGGGCTCCGGTCATTGCAGCCCTTTTGTTTACCAGTGCGGCCTTTGGGCTGACAGCTAAATTTTCACCCCAGATGAATGTTATGATTGTAGCCTTTCCCTTGAAAATTTTTGTGGGTCTTGTAATGTTCGGACTGTCCCTTGATATTATTTTAAGGATTTTAAGGGATTATGTGGTTGATCTTAAATCTGTTTTTTTATCCCTGCTGTTCTGGGCAGGGGGAGGATAATGTATGGCTGAAGATCCTGAAGGCGGAGGAGAGAAAACTGAAGATGCGTCGTCGAAGAAGCTTTCCAAGGCCCGTGAAGAAGGGCAGGTGGCAAAAAGCATGGAGGTGCCGTCGGTTTTTGTCCTTCTGGCAGGGGTGCTGGCGCTTTTTGTGTCAGGATACCATGTGTATATCAATTTTCTGGCATTGATGACGGATTCATTTGATTTTAAACAATTGCCCCTTTTAAACAGCGTCAACCTGGTTCATCTGTTAATTCTCTATACCCAGCGGATGTTTATTATTCTGGCCCCCCTTATGGCAGCGGTGTTTGCAGCTGCTTTTTTAGCCAATGTGGCCCAGGTCGGGTTTGAACTGTCCTGGAAAGCCATCCAGCCCAAAATTTCCAAGATAAATCCGGTTAAAGGATTCTCCAGGATATTTTCGAGCAGATCCCTTGTGGAGATGGTCAAAAGTATTTTAAAAATTTCCATTATCTTTGCTGTTGCCTATTTTGCCGTAAAAGCAAGAGAAATTGAGATTGCAAGGCTTTATGATCACAGCACTGCTTATATTTTATTGTATATTCTAAAGGTTATTTTTTATATTTTTATCAAAGTGCTTTTGATTATGATTGTGGTTGCCATTCTGGATTATGCGTTTCAAAGATGGAAATTCCTGGAGGATCAGAAAATGACCAAAAAAGAGGTCAAAGATGAGCATAAACAAATGGATGGTGATCCCCAGGTCAAGGCCAGAATCAGAAAACTCCAGGCCGAAGCGGCGCAGAAGCGGATGATGGCCGATGTGCCCGAAGCAGATGTAGTGGTCACCAACCCCACACACCTGGCAGTGGCTGTGAAATATGACTCAATGAAAATGACCGCGCCCCACGTTGTTGCCAAGGGTTCCGGTCCTGTGGCCGCCAATATCAGAAAAGTGGCTGAAGCACACAATGTGCCCATTGTTGAGGATAAGCCCCTGGCCCGGAACTTGTATAAGCTGGTAGATATAGGCAAAGAAATTCCCTCACGGTTTTTTCAGTCTGTTGCAGAAATCCTGGCCCAGGTGTACAAACTCAAGGGCAAGACATTGTAGAAAGAACCCGCCGGGATGGTTGTTGTTTGGCGCGGGCGTCAAAAATTGAACGTGGGGTGGGGTCAGGCTTTGGTTTTTGCGCTTTTGTTTAAATTTGCCTTTAAACAGAGTCCTTTGTCAAAAGCGTAATAACCCAAGCCCGACCCCGTTGATCAACAAACCAGCCGATTTGGCCGAAGTTATGACCAAGCCCAAAAACAGGAGAGGGAATGGCAGCTGAAACAACAGGCATATTATCAGGCATAAGACGGGAAGGGTCTGATGTGGCAATGATTGTTTCCCTGATCGGGATACTGATGGCCATGATACTGCCCCTGCCTCCCATACTTCTGGATTTTTTTCTGGCCCTGAATATTTCCTTTGCTGTTATTGTTTTGATTACCACCATGTACACCAAAGCCCCGCTGGAGTTTTTTATTTTTCCTTCCCTGCTGCTGGTGCTGACCCTGTTCCGTCTTTCCCTGAATGTGGCTTCAACCCGGCTGATCCTTCTCCACGGCAGTGAAGGACAGCTGGCTGCCGGCGCCATCATTAAATCTTTCGGCAGTTTTGTTGTAGGCGGGAACTATGTTGTGGGTATGGTGATTTTTATCATCCTGGTGCTGATCAATTTTATGGTTATTACAAAAGGTGCCGGAAGAATTGCTGAGGTTGCAGCGCGGTTTACCCTGGATGCCATGCCTGGCAAGCAGATGGCCATTGATGCGGATCTCAATGCAGGTATGATAGATGAAATCGAAGCAGGGCAGCGGAGAAAGGAAGTTGCCAGGGAGTCGGAATTCCACGGTGCCATGGACGGTGCCAGCAAGTTTGTCCGGGGGGATGCCATTGCCGGTATCATTATTACCTGTATTAATATTGTGGGCGGGTTTGTCATAGGGGTACTCCAGCAGGGGATGGCCATGGAAGAGGCCATTGTAACCTATACCCTGCTGACCGTGGGAGACGGCCTTGTAACCCAGATTCCCGCTCTTCTGATTTCAACGGCTGCCGGGCTTCTGGTTTCCCGTTCAGGTTCAGAAAACAGGATGGGTAAGGATTTTTTCTCCCATCTGATGTCCAGTCCCACCCCGGTTTATATCGGTTCTGTCATTATTTTCTGTTTTGGTCTGGTGCCCGGGCTGCCGTCATTTCCTTTTATGACCCTTGGGGTTGTAATGGGTACTTTTTGCTGGTATTTTTTAAGAAAAAAGGATATGGAAGAGGAAGAGGTACCTGGTACTGAAGAAGAGGCAGAAGCAGCAGGCGCCCCTGAAGAGGTGGATCATCTGCTGTCCCTTGATACCATTGAACTGGAAGTGGGATACGGGCTTATTCCCCTTGTGGACAAGGAT
>JAWOEJ010000031.1:0-14761 GCA_046482845.1 Desulfobacteraceae bacterium
GCTTTCTCGTTCGACTTGCATGTGTTAAGCACGCCGCCAGCGTTCATTCTGAGCCAGAATCAAACTCTCCAGTTATAATTCCTTAAAAAATTGATTTTTCCCAGACAGATTCCTCTAATATAAATTCCTCCGGCTGAAAAAAGACCCGCTCTATTGATTGCACTGACCAGTTTTCAAAGATCAAAAAAAAATCTTTCTGAGAAAAGAGTTTCCCGTCTCAGAAAGACTTGAGGGTTATACACCCGATTTTTTTTTATGTCAAACCTTTTTTTACCTGATTATCATTTTTTTTTATATGAAAGCCTTCAGCCGTCAGCCATCAGTACTCAGCTAAAACCTAACAGCTAACAGCTTTCATGCTTTGTTGTGCCTGTCAAGGCTTGGCCGTTTATATGAAACAGCCGATTAAGAGCTCCCAGCGGTTGCCTGTCAGGAACATTGAGAACCAAAGGAGATCAGATGTTTTCCCTGCCAGGCGTTAAAAAAATCAAGCTGTTTGAGGACTGCAGGCCGCAGTGCCGCCGATTTTTAGCCTGACATGGTTGTATTGAAAAAAGTGCTAGTCAAACAAAATATCTAAAAACGCGTTGCTGCGGTTCAAGGCTTCTTCTTTGTATTCACCGATAAATTCAGATATTTCTTGTATAAAATCAACCCCACTTTGATGATCTCCCCTGACAAAGGCATCCTTCCCCTCTTCCAGAGATTCAATAAAAAGAGACAGCACCTCTTTTAAATATTTATTCCCCCCGATCAGGGTGGTATACAGATCTGAATCCTGGGCAAAGAGTCTGCCCATGAGATCGGAATTGATCCTGAAAATCGGTGTGGAAATGGAAAGTACATCTTTGGGATGGCGGTTCATTTTCTGTAAAACCCGTGCCATGCATATGGTATTAAAATGGGTCAGCCCCTGGACCAGGGCCATATGCCTGTCATGATCGGTTCCGTCAAGTTCTGTAACCCTTGCCCCTGCACTGGAAAGAACAGACCTGATCCAGTCAAACCCCTTTTCCCCCCGGCCCCTGGAAAGTATAATATTCTGCCCCTTGATGGAAGCTGTAAAAGGGCCGAACATGGGGTGGGTTCCCACAACTTCCGCCCTGGAATGGGCAACCATGGCCTTGACAATATCTTCCTTCTGGGAACAGAAATCCATGAAAATCTGGCTCACCGTCAGACCAGGACCTATCTGCCCGGCAATTTTAACAGCTTCCTCAATGGGAGTACTCAGGATAACAACATCACATTCTCTGGCAATATCCGCATTTGTTCTGCGGGTTTCAAGGTCAGAGATCAGCACCTCATACCCCTGATCCCTGAAAAATCCATGAAACCATTTCCCCATGCTGCCTTTGCCGCCGATGATGCCGATTTTTTCGATTTTCATGTACAAACCCCTTTTTAATTCTCTTTTCTACCTGAATTTGGCATAACTTGCATCCCTCATGGCTTTTTATCTGCCGTTGGGGGCGGCGCTATTCAAAAAACTTGATGATCGCATGTCAGGTTCGGGTCCTTGTCACAGTCTTTGTTGTGCCCCCTGTATCACTGATGTCTGTCTTCTTTTACAGCCCTCTGCCTGAGTATGTGATCGGCAAGGACAAGGGCTGTCATGGCCCTGCACACCGGATTTATCCTGGGAATGGCTGAAACATCATGCCTGCCTTTTGTTGAAATCACAGTCTCATTTTTATTTTCATCAATGGTTTTCTGTTCTTTTAGAATGGAAGGAATGGGTTTCACATGAACCCTGGCAACAATATCATCCCCATTGGATATGCCGGCCAGAATACCGCCGGAATGATTGGTTTCAAACCCGTTTTCAGTGATCTGATCATTGTTTTCAGAACCGGTCATTAAGGCAGACCGGCAGCCTGAGCCGATTTCAACCGCCTTGACCGCACCGATACCCATGAGGGCACCGGCAATATCTGCGTCAAGTTTTTCAAATACTGGATCTCCAATTCCCCCAGGCACATTTCTCGCGGTTATTTGAACAATACCGCCCAGGGAATCCCCTTCTGCCTTGACTTGAGATATTTTTTTCTCGATTTTTTTCTGGGCTTCAGGGTCCGGGCATTCAAGCCAGCTGTTACCTGCACAGACAGGGTCAAAATGTTCTGCATAGATTCCCCCAAGGGCCATAGTACAGGTAGTTATTTCAATATTGTACAGATCCAGAAAGGCTGCTGCTACTGCTCCGGCTGCCACCCGCGCGGCAGTTTCCCGGGCCGATGCCCGTCCGCCGCCCCGCCAGTCACGGATGCCGTATTTGGCCTGATAGGAAAAATCCCCGTGGCCGGGCCTGAAAACCGCAGCATTTTTTTCATAGGCCCTGGAATCTGCATCCCTGTTTCTGATCAGAATCATAATGGGAGTACCCGTTGTTACCCCTTTGAAACACCCGGACATGATCTCGGGAATATCCGGCTCCCGCCGTGAGGTGCTCAAAGGACCTGCACCGGGCTTTCTTCTGTCAAGGGCTTTTTGAATGATCCTTTCATTCATCTCAATTCCAGGCGGGCAGCCCTGAATTACCACACCCACGGCTTTGCCATGGGATTCTCCAAAGGTGGAAATGTGAAAGATCCTTCCAAAACTGCTACCTGCCATATATTCTCCTTTTTATCTTTTCAGCCATGTTAGCGGCATTGTCAAGGGACGTATTGATTTCAAAATGAGCTGCCTGCCGGTAAAGGGGACTCCGCTGCCCTAAAACAAAACAGGTCTCCTCTTCTATATCTTTATCTGTAAAACACGGCCTTGTATCGGCTGATTTCATATCCCCGGCAATTCTGCTGACAATCACAGCAACAGGGGCGCTCAGCCAGACAACAACCCCGCTGGACTTGACAAACAAAATATTTTCAGGATCTGTAACAATGCCGCCGCCGGTTGCAATCACGCAGTTTTCGGCATCCAGGACAGTCAACAGCGCCTGTTTTTCCATCTGCCGGAAAAAATTCCACCCCTTTTGGTCAACAATCCTGGAAATGCTCATGGCACATTCTTTTTCCACCATCTGATCTGTATCCAGAAAAGCATACCCAAGGATTTCTGCAAGTATTCTGCCTGTGGTAGTCTTGCCGGTCCCCCGGTAACCAATGAGAAAAATTCTTTTTTCTTCCGCTGGATTACAATTCATCAAAAATCTCCCAGAACCCGGGAAAGGATTTGGCAACGCACCCTGGATTTTCAATCTCAACCTTTTCCGTCATAAGCCCTGACACAGCAAAGGCCATGGCAATCCTGTGGTCATTAAAGGTTTCTATGACAGCCCCGCAGGGTCTGCCCCCTGTTACAGACAGCCAGTCCTCTCCCTGGTCTGCCTGAATTCCCATTTTTCCCAGCTGGGATACCACCGCATCAATGCGGTTGCTTTCCTTGTTTTTCAAATGAGCGATATTTCTGATCATGGTTTTTCCCCTGGCAAAGGCTGCAACCACGGCCAGGGTGGGCACCACATCAGGAATATCAGACATGTCCACATCCACCCCCTTGAGAAGCCCGCCCTTCAGCCCTGTAGAATTTTCACTGATCTCAATAAAACAGCCCATCTGCTCCAGAATATCAAGGAAGCGGATATCTCCCTGAAGGGAATTTTTATTGATACCGGCAACGCTCACCATTTTCCCTGAAACTGCGCCTGCTGCCCAGAAATAGCTTGCATTGGAGATGTCCGGTTCAACAGAAAATTCTCCCGGACAATACGTCTGCCTTCCCGGCACCTGATATGTCAGCTCATTTATTCTATATGCGGACACGTTAAACTGCTCCATGACGTCCATGGTAAGATCAATATAAGGGGCGGAAACAGCTGGAACGGGCAGTGAAATGGTCAGGCCCTGCTCAAAAAAGGGACCTGCCATTAAAAGGGAGGAGAGATACTGGCTGCTTTTTGAACAGTCCAGACACACAGGGCCTCCCTTTAATGCCCCCCCCTGAATGCGAACCGGCGGTGTACTGCCTCCCTTGAGTGCCTCAGCCTTTATACCTGCACTTTCAAGGGCTGTTAAAAGATCTTTCATGGGCCGCTGCTGCATTCTGTCATCCCCTGTCAGGATATACGGAGAACGGCCAAGCCCTGCCACGCCGGCAACAAGGCGCATGGAGGTTCCCGAATTTCCAAGATAAATGGGGTCTGAAAAAGGACGGGGCTGTCCATTAAATCCCTTGACTGTAAACACTCCGGGGTTCTTTTCTCTTATTACGGCCCCCATTTTACTGAGGGCAGACATTGTAAACCGGACATCCTCACTGTACAGGAGGTTGTCTATTTTTGATTCACCTTCAGCCAGAGCGGCACAGATTAAAATCCTGTGGGAAATACTTTTGGATCCGGGAACCGACACCAGGGTAGAAGAATTCAATGGCCTTGGTTTTATTTGTCTGACTTTCATTTAAAACTCTCCAGAACAATGTTTCTCATCTCTTCAACAGGGGCTTTCAAGCCTGTAAAAAGGGCAAACTGAGCGGCCCCCTGGTTTACAAACATGGACACCCCATCTATAATGGTACAGCCCCTTTCTTCGGCTTCCCTTAACATCTTTGTCTTTAAAGGATTATAAACGATATCCATAACGATCATTCCCCGTTTAAAAAAATCCTTTGTCACAGGCGTGCGGTCCACATCTGGTACCATTCCAAGGGGGGTGGTGTTGATCACAATATCAAACTCTTTTTCTTCTGCTTTTTCAAGGGAAACAAATACCCCGTTTACCTTTTCTGCCAGAGCCGCCCCTTTATTTTCAGTTCTGTTGGCTATGGAAATTACTACTTTTTCTTTTTTCAGCCCTGCAGCAACGGCCTTTGCCGCCCCGCCGGCACCAAAGATACACACCTTTTTTCCTGCCAGGGGGCCGAACTGCCTTAACGGGGCAACTGCACCGTAAGTGTCTGTATTATAGCCAAAAAGCCGATTGTCCCGGTTGACAATGGTGTTCACCGCCCCTGCGGCCAGGGCCAGCTCATCCATTTCGTCAACAAAGGGAATCACCTTTTCCTTATGGGGAATGGTAATGGACACACCCTTTATGCCAAGTACTTTAACAGACTCAAGGGCTTTTGCAATATCCTTGACTGCAAAGGCAAGATAAGCCCCGTTAAATCCAGTGTAACACAAGGCATGATTGTGCATCAAAGGTCCTTTTGAATGGGACACAGGATCACCAAACAAGGCAAACAGGGCTGTATTTGAATCCATTATGATATCTCCTGGCTGCTGTAGACCGGATAAGCGCCTAAAACCTTGAGAAAAAGGGTGTGGGCCTTCATTTCCTCCAGGGTGTCCGCCACAGCCCTGTCCGTGAAGTGACCCTCAATATCCATGAAAAAATAATAACTCCAGTTTTCAAACTTGGTCGGCCGTGATTCCAGCTTCACCATGTTGATGCCGGCTTTTTTCACAGGATCAAGAACAGTAAAAAGCGCGCCCGGCACATGGGAAGTGGCAAACATGATGGATGTCTTGTCATGTCCCGTCCGTTCCATTTTTTCATTTCCAATAACCAGAAAACGGGTCACATTGCCTGAAAAGTCTTCTATCTTTGACTCCACCACCTGGAGGTTGTAAATATAGGCTGCCCTGCTGCTGGCCACTGCTGCCGAATTAATCTCTTTAGCGGCAATCCGGGCAGCTCTGGACGTGCTGCTGGTCTCAACCAGCTTTGCATGGGGCAGTTTCTCCCTGATCCAGCCCCTGGCCTGGGCAAAGGCCTGGGGATGGGAATAGATGGTTCTGATGTCATCGAGATTTCCAGAAACCGAAAGCAGATCGTGGGAAATATGCTCATAATGCTCAGCCACAATATTTAAATTGAATTCACAGAAAAGATCAAGGGTGTGATTAACAGCCCCTTCAATGGAATTCTCCACCGGCACCACCCCAAAGGCGCACTCCTTTTTTTCAACCTCCTGGAATACATCCCTGAGGCGCCTCTGCTCCACAAACAGACCGGAATGCTTGAAATGGTTCAGGGCAGCAATATGGGTGAAACTGGCCTCAGGACCCAGATAGGCAATTCTGCTGGATTTCTGGATCTGTCTGGTGGCTGTCATGATTACTGAAAAAATATACCTTAAGACAGCTTCATCTGCCGGGCCGGAATTAATCCTGGAAAGACGCTGGAGCACCTTTTTTTCCCGCTCCCTGTCAAGGACCATGGACCCGGTTTTTTCTTTGATCCTGCCTATCTGGCTCCCAATGGACAGGCGTTTGTTGATAAGCCTTACAATATCACGGTCAATATCGTCTATCTGACTGCGCAGATCATCAAGCTGCGCTTGTGGTTGTTTTTGATCTGTTTCCATAATTATCACTGTTCTGTAATTGTTTCATTGATTTTATGGCCGAAATGACGTCCCGAGGTTTCAAGGGCCGTCAGCACCCTGTCTCCGGGTTTCAATTCCACAACAGACCGGGGGGCACCATCGGGGGCAGTCAGCCTTATGGTCTCTGCATTCTGAACCAGAAGGGAAATTTCCTTTTCCTTGACCTTTGCCTTGATCAGCATTAACGGTCTTTTTTCAATTTTAAGCCTTCCCGTTACCGCTTCAAAGCAATTGCCCTGGAAATCAGAGATCAGAACCGGATCACCTGCCTTGAGCTCAGACAGATACCGGGTTTTTCCTCCGGGAACCCTTGTGTAGGCATGGACCGGCCCTGCATTAACCCGGAAAGGCCGTGGCGCCACATAGGGATTTTCAATACTTTCAGCATGGATCAGGAACAATGCGCTGCTGCTGTTTCCGCATAAAATACCCTGACCGGGCACCATCATGGTGCAGGTATCAATACACACCCTGTCCCCCATGCCGGCGGGTGTAACAGATACAATTTCAGCCGGTGTAAGGGCCTCTTTTCCTGAACCCGATGATATTGAATTAAAGAATTCCTTAAGCTCAATTTTGGATCCTGGATGATAAACAATCTGTTCCACCCCTTTTTCAAGGATCTGAAAGGCTGTTTTTGCCTCTTTTTCACTGCTGACCTTGAAGATCACATCAGCTCCCCTGGCAATGAGATTTTCCAAAGGAATAATCTTCCAGTCCTCGGTTTCCAGAACCACACTGTATTTACCTGCTGCCTCCAGGATCTTTTCCTCATCCTGCTGTCCTGTGATTTTAATATGTTTAATGTCCCTGCCCGGAACCAGATCGCCGTCCTTTGACACAATATTGATTTTTCCAAGTTTTCTGACTTCAGCTGCATGACCGTCAGGAATCATCACACCATGGGCACCGGACTCCAGGGCCGTGGTCACCATGTTCTTGTCCCATGGGTCAATCTTTATCCAAATCTTTCGCATTTTTATCTCCAATATAATCTCATTGTTCAACTGCCGTGCAGCAGTTCAACCGCCTGGTCCACAGAACCGCCATCGTGTATGATAAGGCTCATGGCTTCAACCATTTTGGTGGGATTATCATGCTGGAATACATTTCTGCCGATGGACACACCAGATCCCCCTGCATCAATGGAATCCCTGACCATAAGCAGAACATCCCTGTCTGAATCCATCCGTTCACCCCCGGCTATGACCACAGGTACACAGCACCCTTCAACCACTTCATGGAAACTTTCCCTGGAGCCGGTATAGGACACCTTGATAATATCAGCCCCCATTTCACAGGCCACCCGGGCAGCATGTTTGACTGCATCCTTGTCATAGGGATTTGGAATTTTTTCTCCCCTGGGGTAGATCATAACCAGAAGAGGCATTCCCCACTCCCCTGCAATACGGCTTACCCTGCCGAAATCGTTGAGCATTTCAGTCTCGTCTCCGTTTCCCAGGTTCACGTGTATGGATATGGCATCCGCGCCAAGCTTGATGGCCTCTTCAACTGTACACACAAGGGTTTTGGCATTGGGACTTGGTGAAAGTGAGGTGGATGCGGACAGATGAACAATCAGCCCGATATCAGGTCCCTCTCCCCGCAGGCCGTAATCCACAAGGCCTTTATGTTCAACAATGGCATTGGCCCCGCCCCGAGCCACTTTCTGTACGGTATCCTTCATATCCAGTATCCCCTTGACAGGTCCAATGGATATTCCATGGTCCATGGGAACAATAATGGTTTTCCCGGTCTCCCGGTTGATAATGCGCTCCATACGAATTCTTTTACCTATAACAGACATGACATTCTCCTTTTAAAAAGAAAAAAGGGCAGCAGAAGCGTTTCAGCCTCCACTGCCCTTTTTATAAAAAAAAACCGCAGAGACCTTTTTTTGGGTCTGCTGCGGCTTTTTTGCTTTTTATTTTCTGTGTATCAGTTTTTTAAGCCCACCACAAACAGACCGGTATTAAAATAATACCTGTAATAAAAATAAAACCTGTCTGCGGCTGAGTTGTTCATCCCTTAATCAATTACCCCTGTAAATGACCGTTTAAATCAAACAAACTGATACTATTAATTTATAAATGACTGGCATTGGGAATACTCCCTCCCCCTGCGTTGAAACTTTGCATTACCTTATACGCGGCTTTTTTTGTTGTCAAGCTTTTTTTACTCTTTCTTGAAAATAAATGTTTTAATTCTGTTGCCCTCCCTTTCCTTGACAATCACGGTATACTTTTCCAGGGTCATTCTTTCACCGGGTTCCGGAATCTTTCCAAGCTTGTCCAGGACATAGCCGGAAAAGGTATCATAATCATTTGATTCAGGAATATTAAGGGACAGTATATTATTAATATCTTCTATACCTGTCTTACCCTGGACAATCCATTTCTTCCCCTTTAGCCTGACAATTTCCGGGTCAAATGTGTCGCTTTCATCCACTATCTCACCAACGATTTCCTCAACCACATCCTCTAAGGTCACAAGACCTGAGACTCCCCCATATTCATCAATAACTATCCCGATATGGTTTTTCAGCCGCTTGAATTCATGGAGAAGAATGTCCAGTTTTTTGGATTCAGGCACAAAAAAAGGCTCTTTCATCACATCCCTGGTTTTCACAGACTCTGGTGCGGCACTTACGGTATTGTCATAATAACTGGCAAACAGATCCTTGACGTTCAGCACCCCCACCACATTGTCAATTGTTTTGTCAATAACCGGGATTCTTGTGTATCCGGAATTGAGAATAAAATGAATATCAAGTGCCTCATTCACATCTATGACAAACATATCTGTTCTCGGCGTCATTATCTCGGAGGAACTTGTATCATCAAAGTCAAAGATATTGGAAATCAGCTGTCTTTCCTCTTCTTTAATCTCTCCTTCCTCCTCAACCACTTCAACCATTGTCATTAACTCATCTTCAGTAACAGCAGGCAGTTTTTCAAAGGTGCCCAGAACTTTGGGTATGCAATTTAAAATATAAATCAAGGGCACAAAGAGCTTTGACATCCAGAAAAGCGGATAAATAACGGTTCTGGCAACCAGTACATTATTGTAGGCGGCAAAGGATTTAGGAAAAATCTCACCAAAAACAAGAATCACAAGGGTCATGATACCCGTTGCAATGCCAACGGCATTGGAACGGGAATACTCCATGGCAAGGGCCGTGGCCAGGGAAGAAGCACCAATATTGACAATATTATTGCCGATGAGAATCGTTGTAAGGAGTTTATGGGAATCCGCCTTCATTTTGATAATCAGCGTATCCACATATCTGCCCTCCTTGGCAAGGTGAAGGGCCTTTACCCTGCTCAATGAAAAAAGGGCAGTCTCAGCCGAAGAAAAAAAACCTGAAAGAACAATACAGACAAACAACAAAGACAGACTAAGTGTCATTTAATTTAATAATTTACCTCTGATATAGAATAGAATAAAATCCTGCTTAATATTTAATATAGAATCTGGCTTAAAAATAATTTTGTACGCTCATGCTCAGGACGGGAAAAAAAAGCTTCAGGATCATTTTCCTCGATGATCATGCCTTCATCCATAAAAATCACCCTGTGGGCAACAGATTTGGCAAATCCCATCTCATGGGTCACAACAAGCATGGTCATTCCCTCTTCTGCAAGGGAAATAATAACATCAAGCACTTCTTTAACCATTTCAGGGTCCAGGGCCGATGTGGGCTCATCAAACAGCATAATTCTCGGCTGCATGCATAGACTTCTGGCAATGGCCACCCGCTGTTGCTGACCCCCGGAAAGCTGACCCGGATATTTCAGGGCATGCTCTGAAATCTGCACTTTTTTCAAATATCCCATGGCCAGGGATTCTGCATCCTTTTTCGGCATCTTACGGACCCAGACAGGTCCCAGGGTGAGATTTTCAAGAATGGTTAAATGGGGAAACAGGTTAAAATGCTGAAACACCATGCTCACTTCAGCCCTGACCTTTTCAACGTTCCGGATATTGTCATCCAGTTCAATGCCGTCCACATTAATGGTACCGCGCTGGTGCTTTTCCAGATTATTGATACAGCGTATCAGTGTGGATTTGCCTGAACCTGAGGGACCGCAAATGACAATGCGTTCTCCTTTTTTTACAAAAAGATTAATATCGTTGAGCACATGAAAATCACCAAACCACTTGTGCATGTTCTGAATTTTGATCACATAATCACTGCGCTTGTTATCTGTTTCCATTCTCCCTCATATGGTTTTTTTATATGAAAGCCATCAGCCGTCAGCCATCAGTACTCAGCTAACAGCTAACAGCTAACAGCTAACAGCTTTCATGCTTTGTTGTGTCCGCCAGGACATGTGGGTTATATGAAAGTTTTAACAGCCTTCCCCGGGGGTCAGCTCTTTTTCAAGTTTTCGCGAATAACTGGCCATTGCATAGCAGAAAACAAAATAAATCAGCGCCACAAAAATATAGGCCTCTGTGCTGAAGGGCATCCACCTGGGATCTGAAAGCGTTGACTGAGACGTTCTCAAAAGATCATACAGGGCAATGATGGCAACAAGGGAGGTGTCCTTGAATGCGGTAACCAGCACCCCCACTGTGGGCGGAATAACAATTTTCAGTGCCTGGGGCAGAATGACAAGCCGCATGGTCTGAAAATAGGTCAGTCCCAGAGACTCTGCCGCCTCGTACTGTCCCCGGGGGATGGCCTGAAGCCCGCCCCTTACCACTTCGGCAATATAGGCTGCTGTAAAAAGAATGATGGCTGTCTGGGCCCTGAATATTTTATTAATGGTCACCCCTTCCGGCATAAAAAGGGGAAACATCACCGCTGACATAAACAGCAGACTGATCAGGGGAACCCCCCGGATCAGCTCAATATACACCACTGTCAGGCTCCGTATCACCGCCAGTTTCGAACGTCTGCCAAGGGCAAGGGCAACGCCCAGGGGATAGGCCGCAGCCATGCCTGTCACAGAAAGAAGCAGGGTAAGAAGAAGACCGCCCCACTTGGTGCTCTCCACTGGGACAAGTCCCAGAACACCGCCTTTGATCAAAACAGCAACCCCTGCAATGGAAACCACCCACACATAAATCAGGTTTTTGTTCCAGCGGTGTCTTTTCCGGGAATAAACCACCGCGCCCACCATTAAAATCATAGCAGCCAGTGCCCGCCACTGTTCTTCTGCCGGAAAAAGTCCAAAAATAACAAACCTGAAATTGGCCGGGATATAGGACCAGCACGCGCCATCAGCTTCATGGCATAAGGAGGGGGGGCCATACCATACACTGTCCAGGAAAGCCCAGGATACAAATGCCGGTATAATCTTGAAACAGCAGGCCAGAACCAGTATTGTCAATATAGAATTAAACGGTGTATTAAACAGGTTGGCCTTAAACCACCCGATAATTCCCACCTCGGTAACAGGGGGGGGGATTTCCTCTAACTGATTTAAATCCTTTTTAATGATCATAAGGCCTATCTTTCCACCAAAGCGATTCTGCTGTTATACCAGTTCATGAACAGGGACGTAAGCAGACTGATCGTAAGGTATAAGACCATGATCAGGGCAACCCCTTCAATGGCCTGACCGGTCTGACAGATAGTGGTATTGGAAACAGAAACAAACTCCGGGTATCCAATGGCCACTGCAAGGGAGCTGTTCTTGGTCAGATTTAAAAGCTGACTGGTCAGCGGGGGAACAACCACCCGCATGGACTGGGGCAGGACGACAAGATTCATAATGAAAACAGGCTTCAAACCGAGTGATTCCGCCGCTTCTCTCTGTCCCCTGGAAATGGACTGAATGCCGGCCCGGACAATTTCCGCAACAAAGGCTGACGTATAAAGAACCAACCCCAGCAGAAGCGAACCAAATTCCGGACTTAGGTTGTATCCGCCTTCAAAGTTGAACCCCTGGAGAACAGGAACACTCATCTCTGTTGGTGCGCCGCCGACATACCAGGCCATACCGGGAAAAATCAGAAGCAAAACAATAGATACCCTGAAAACAGGGAAGATCTTCCCTGTTTCTGCCTGGCGTTTTCCAGCCCATCTCCAGAGAAAAAAAACAGCAGCAAAGGCAGCCAGAAGGGCCAGTCCAGCCGCTGCAAATGCAGGATGGGACTCGGGAACTGCAAAATAAGCGCCTCTGTTGCACAGCACAATCCCCTTGATGGGCTCAAGGGCCTGTCTGGGAGAGGGCAGCACACTATTGAAAATCGTGTACCAGAAAAACAATTGAAGCAGTACTGGAATATCCTGAAGCACTTCTATGTATATCCCGGCAATTTTTGACACCAGCCAGTTGGAGGAAAGCCGAGCCATTCCGACAAAAACGCCGATAATCACTGTAAAAACAATACCTATAAACGATACCTTGACCGTATTCATGGCACCAATGGCAAGGGCTTTTAAATACGTATCTGAAGAAGAAAAGGGAATCATGGACTCTCCTATTTCAAAGGAAGCCTCCCTTTCAAGGTATCCCAGGCCCGTTGCAATGGACTGTTTTTCAAGGTTTGCCTGGGTATTGGAAAAAAGATAATAGCCTGCACTGCCCACCATAATCAAGGCAAGGATCTGATACAGCACCCCGCGGAAGGCGGCACTGGTCCAGATGGCATGGATTGTTTTATTCCTGTGCATTTTTAACACGTATTGAAAATGCCGGGGGAAACCCGTTTAAAAAGGCTTCCCCGCTGAATTTTATTTAAAAGGGGGTGAGTACATGAGTCCGCCGTCCTGCCACTGGGCATTCAGTCCCCGGGTCAGCCCCAGAGGCGTATCCGGCCCGACATTGCGGTCAAACACTTCTGCATAATTGCCCACATGCTTAATGATATTGCAGGCAAACTTTTCATCCAGCCCCAGGGCTTCACCATTGCCTCGGGTTACACCCAAAAACCGTTTGATTTTCGGGTCATTGCTCTTCAGCATTTTATCCACATTTTTCGATGTTATGCCAAACTCTTCGGCCTGGACAAGGGCCAGAAATGAAAAATTTACAATATCCAGCCACTGGTCATCCCCGTGCCTTACAGCCGGAGAAAGGGGTTCTTTGGAAATCCGTTCAGGCAGTATTTCATAGTCCCCGGGATCAGCCGCCCCTGTTCTGAGCCCTGCAAGCTGGGAGGCATCAGATGTCATGCAGTCACACCGCCCTGCAAAAAAGGCCTTTTGAATGGCTGGGGTGCTCTCCAGAACCACAGGTTTCCATTTCATATTGTTTTTCTTGAAAAAATCAGCTGCGTTCTGTTCGGTTGTTGTACCCTGAAGCACACATATGGTGGCACCTGACAATTCATTTGCCGATTTCAATCCAAGGGATTTGGGCACCATAAAGCCCTGACCGTCATAAAAATTGACCGAGGCAAAATTAAGTCCCAGCTTGGTATCCCGTCCCAGGGTATGGGTGGCATTTCTGCACAGCAGATCAATTTCTCCTGACTGAAGGGCGGTAAACCGGGTCTGGGCAGTCAACGGCGTAAACTTTAATTTGTCCGGAGTCCCGAAAACCGCACAGGAAACCGCCCTGGCGGTGTCCACATCAAGTCCCCGCCACACCCCGTTTTTATCAGGCATGGAAAAGCCTGCCAGGGCTTCATTCACGCCCACCTGAATAAACCCTTTTTCCCTGACGTCCTCCAGGGTGCCGGCAAAGGAAGCGTCCAGAGCAAAAATAAAAACCACTGAAAATAAAAACACTCCAATTTTAAAAAATCTCATACCTCATCTCCTTTTAGCTGTCCGTTTAAATTTAAACCCCTTGGTATAAATCCGGTATAACTCGATGATCAAGTTTTTTAATGCTGACATTTACCTGTGAGGGGTCAGGCCTGACCCCATTTCCGAAAAATCAGATATAAAAACTTGATCATCGAGTATAAGAGTCAACCACTTTCTGTGTTTAACCATAAATCCTTTAAAAGTCAAAGAAAAATCCAGCCATGAATCTCATTTCAGCGGGGAAAATCGCCTTTCAGCATTGATAAAACAATTTGTGCGGTTCTTCTGGATGCCCCTTTGCCCCCTAAAAGGGTTTTGATCATGGATAATTTTTTCTCCACAGCATCCAGAGCGCTGCGATCCATCATGGCCAGGCTTGCTGCTGCAATTTTTTCCGGAGTTGCCCGGCTCTGAAGAAGCTCCGGGATCACCTCCCGGCCGGCAATAATATTGGCAAGCCCCACATATTTAAGTTTAACAAGGTTTTTTGCCAGCACATAGGTATAAGATGACACTTTATAGACAATCACCATGGGAATCCTGCATATGGCCGCCTCAAGGGTTACCGTGCCTGATGCGGCAATAAGAAAATCCACTTCCTCAAACAACTGCTGCACGTCCCCTTTTACAATGGTAAAAAGGTTGTTTTCATTGTATTGTCCGACTATATTCCTGAAGTTCTCTTCCTGAACAGACAAAGACTGGGAAATCAGCACTTTG
>JAWOEJ010000049.1:0-12265 GCA_046482845.1 Desulfobacteraceae bacterium
GTGAACCCAAACATTTCAGACAAAGGGACCTGGGATTCTATGACAGACATGACCCCTTCTTCCTGGGAGCCCTGAATAATTCCTCTCCTCTGGTTAATAAGCCCCATGCAGGAACCCTGAAATTCATTGGGGGTTTCAATGACCACTTTCATTATGGGTTCATGAATGACAGGTTTTGCCTTGAGATATCCCTCAAGAAACCCGCCCCGTGCCGCAGCCTGAAAGGCCATTTCCGAAGAGTCCACCGCGTGGAAGGCGCCGTCAACAAGGGTGATTTTAATCCCTGTAACAGGAAATTCCATTTTAGGGCCTTTGGCCATGCAGTTCTGGAACCCTTTTTCACAGACAGGGATAAACTGGGTGGGGATTCTACCGCCAGTGATTTTATTGACAAATTCAAATTCTTCTTCACAGGGTTCAATGGTGCCGGCCACCCGGCCGAACTGACCGGAACCACCGGTCTGTTTTTTGTGGGTGTAGTTGAATTCCGCCTGCCGGGTGATGGTTTCTCTATAGGCAACCCTGGGTTTCCCGGTAATGACCTCAGCCTTGTACTCACGCTTCATTCGTTCAACATACACTTCAAGGTGGAGTTCCCCCATGCCCTGGATAATGGTTTCACTGGTTTCCTTGTCCACATAGGTTTTAAACGTGGGATCTTCCTTGGTGAACCGGTTCAGGGCTTTGGACATATTGATCTGGGATTTATTGTCTACGGGCTTTAAAGACAGGGAAATGACAGGGTCCATGACATGCATGGATATCATGGCATAGTTGATGCCCGGTGATACAAAGGTATCCCCTGAGGCACAGTCTATGCCGAACATGGCACCGATGTGGCCTGCCGGAATTTCTTCCACTTCCTCCATTTCCGAGGCGTGCATTCTGATGAGACGGCCGACTTTGAGTTTTTTACCATCCCTTGTGTTGACAATGGTGTCTCCTTTTTTCAGGCTGCCCTGGTAAACCCGTATATAGGTCAGCTGACCGTACTGGCCGTCCTCAAGTTTAAAGGCAAGGGAAACAGTGGGTTTTGAAAAGTCACTGACCAGACTCACTGTTTCTTCCTGATTGTCCAGGTCTATGGCTTCATTTTCAATGTCCAGGGGAGTGGGAAGGTATTTGATCACAGCGTTGAGCAGGGGCTGGACCCCTTTGTTCTTGTAGGCAGAGCCCATGAATACAGGGGTCATTTCCCTGGCAATGGTCCCTCTTCGAACGGCATCAGCCACCATTTCTTCTGTGATTTCTGTTTCTTCAAGTATGGCTTCTGTCAGATCATCGGAAAAAAGGGATACCGCATCTATCATAGCATCTCTTTTTTCTGCTGCCTCATCAACAAGTTCCGGCGGGATTTCCCTTTCAACCAGATTTTCACCGTTGGCTCCCTCAAAATAGCAGGCCTTCATTGTTATAAGATCAACAATACCCTCGTGGCGGTCTTCAAGGCCGATGGGTATCTGCATGGGAATGGCATTGTGTCCAAGTTTTTCCCTGAGCTGTTTGGCTACCCGTAAGGGATTTGCCCCGCTTCGGTCACATTTGTTGACAAAAGCAATACAGGGGACCTGATACCGTTTCATCTGCTGATCGACTGTGATTGACTGGGACTGGACACCTGAAACAGAGCAGAGGATAAGAACAACGCCATCAAGCACCCTGAGGGACCTTTCAACTTCTACAGTGAAATCCACATGTCCGGGGGTATCAATAATGTTGACATCGTTGGCTTTCCAGACACAATGGGTTGCAGCCGAAGCAATGGTGATCCCCCTTTCCCTTTCAAGCTCCATGGAATCCATGAGTGCGCCTGTCCCGTCCTTACCCCTTACCTCATGAATTTTATGAATGCGGTCGGTATAAAAGAGTATCCTTTCTGTAAGGGTTGTTTTACCTGAATCGATGTGAGCACTGATTCCGATATTTCTGACTTTTTCTAAATCCTTGAGCATGATCAAATAATCCTTTGACTGAAATTTATACACAGGCTGCCGTCAGCCTTGTTAAATTTAGCGCTTTTTAATCACTGATTAATTTAATATTGATAAATAAATTCGGGTTTGTTAGTATCTTTTAATTTTAAACAGATATTTTGTTTAAAAAATTCAATAATTATACAATTAAAACGTTTTTATGTCAAGTTTTAAAAGGGTGTTTTGGAAAACAAATCAATGGTGTGCCGAAAAAGCTCTTTGGATTTCAATGATCAATGGAAACGCATTCTTGAAAACGGGGGACGTGAATTCAATATCAGACTGGATAAGGCACAGCTTGATCTCATGGCCTACCACGCCAGTGAGCTTGTTAAATGGAATAAAAAGTTCAATATTACTTCAATAACAGATCCCTTTGAAATCGCAGTGAAACATTTCATAGATTCAGCAATTCTGGGAAATTATATTCCTGACAACGGCCGGGTGCTGGATATTGGATCAGGGGGCGGATTTCCCGGGCTTCCTGTGAAAATAATAAAACCGGGTCTTGATATGGTCATGACAGACAGGTCCAGAAAAAAAATTTCCTTTATCAGCCATGTTATAAGGAGTGCCGGACTTAAACAGACCCGGGCCGTCCACGAAAGATGCGAAACCCTTGCCCAAAGGGACGGATTTGCCTGTTCATTTGATTTTGTGGTGTCCAGAGCTTTTACTTCACTTGACAGGTTTATAGGGCTTTCAAGGCCGTTTCTTCAGACTGGGGGTGTCATTATTGCCATGAAGGGGAAAAAGGGCATTGATGAGGCTAAGTCTCTTGCAGATAGAAAAAAGCTTAAAATCATTCCTTATCAACTGCCCTATGAAAAACACAAAAGGAGTCTCATCTGCTTTGCCCTGTAGTACAAATTTAAAAAACATCTTTAATTTTTAAAAAACAGAAGGGGTTGTCAATTTTTTCAGTTCACGCGGATTCAGTGCTGCCTGAGGTCACATCCAAGATAAGTCTTGACTTTTTTTCTTTTTTTGACATAATTTTTAATTTTTTATAACCACCATGGGCTGCCCCGTGTTTTGATCCCGGGTTGCCCCACAACAAATCATGAAAGCCATCAGCTGTCAGTAACCAGGGAAAAAATTTGTAATTGTTTACTGGAAGCTGATAACTGAGTACTGAAGGCTGACGGCTGAAGGCTTTCATAAGACAATAATATATTTACTACTTTTAAGTTAATTTCGGTTAATGGGTCCTGGAGGAAAGATGGCGTATAAAAAAACATTGAACCTGCCTTCAACAAAATTTGCAATGAAGGCCAATTTAGCAAACCGTGAGCCTGAACAGCTTAAAGAATGGGAAGCGTCAGGGCTTTATGAAAAAATCAGACAGGCTTCCAAAGGGCGCAGAACGTTTATTCTCCACGATGGGCCTCCCTATGCCAACGGGTATCTTCACATGGGACATGCCATCAATAAAATTTTAAAGGATATTATTGTCAGATCCAGGCAGATGTCAGGATTTGATGCCCCTTATGTGCCGGGATGGGATTGTCACGGGCTGCCCATTGAACATAACGTTGATAAAAAACTCGGGTCAGCAAAAAAAGACATGACCCCTGTGGAAGTCAGGCAGACCTGCAGAAAGTACGCGGCAAAATTTGTGGAAATACAGAAAGAGGAGTTTAAGCGCTTTGGTGTCCAGGGAGAATGGGAAGCACCGTATCTGACCATGAATAAAGGATACGAGGCAAGGATTGCAAAGGAGTGCGGAGAATTTGCACTCAACGGTGACATGTTTATCGGGAAAAAACCGATTTACTGGTGCTGCAGCTGCCAGACAGCCCTGGCCGAGGCAGAGATTGAATACAAGGATCAGTCTTCCCCGTCTATTTATGTTAAATTTCCTGTAAAAGATAATCTTTGTGACCTTCTTCCATCAATTAAGGGAAAAACCGCTTCCTTTGTGATCTGGACCACAACCCCCTGGACCATACCGGCCAACCTGGGTATCTGCCTCCACCCTGATTTTATCTATGCAGCTGTTGAAACCCAGGAACATGGAGTGCTTATTCTGGCTGAAGACCTTGTGGAAAACATCATGTCAGAATTCAACATCAACGATTACACCCGGGTTGGACAGGTAAAGGCCGGTGATCTTGAAGGCATAAAATGCATTCATCCCCTTTATGAACGTGATTCCCTTGTTATTCTGGGGAATCATGTTACCCTGGACACTGGAACCGGATGTGTTCATACTGCCCCCGGGCATGGTGCAGATGATTATACAGCAGGTCTTAAGTACGGGCTTAAGGCCTATTCCCCTGTTCAGGACAACGGGTGCTTTACGGATGATGTCAAGGGGTTTGAGGGTCAGTTTATCTTAAAGGCAAACAAAGGGATCGTTGAGCGTCTGGACCAGTGCAGCGCCCTTGTAAAACAGGAAACCATTCAGCATTCCTATCCCCACTGCTGGCGGTGCAAAAAACCGGTTGTATTCAGAGCGACGCCTCAGTGGTTCATCTCCATGGACAAAAAAGATCTGCGTAAAAACAGCTTAAGGGAAATTGATTCAGTTCAGTGGATTCCCGCCTGGGGCAGGGCCAGGATCTATTCCATGATTGAACACCGGCCGGACTGGTGTTTGTCCAGGCAGCGGTCCTGGGGGGTACCCATACCGGTTTTTCACTGTGCACAATGCGGCAGTGTCTATGTTACCCGGGAATCTGTTGATAAAATTTACACCCTTTTCAAAGCGCACAGTTCTGATATATGGTTTGAAAAAGAAGCAGCAGACTTAATGCCTGAAAATGCAGTGTGTGAAAAATGCGGTGCCAGTCACTTTAAAAAGGACAATAATATACTGGATGTCTGGTTTGATTCCGGTGTAAGCCATTCAGCTGTTCTTGAGGATACAGAAGGCCTTTCCCGGCCTGCTGATCTTTACCTTGAGGGCAGTGATCAGCACAGGGGCTGGTTTCACAGCTCCCTTCTCACCTGTGTGGGCAGTACGGGAAAAGCGCCCTATAAATCTGTTTTGACCCATGGGTTTGTTGTGGATTCTGAAGGCAAAAAAATGTCAAAATCTGTGGGGAATGTAATTGCGCCGGACAAAATCATCAAACAGCACGGAGCTGATATTCTCCGTTTATGGGTAGCGTCGGCAGATTACAGGGATGACGTCAGAATATCAGACAATATCATTAAACAGCTTTCCGATGCCTACAGGCGCATCAGAAACACCTGCCGGTTCATGCTGGGCAATCTCTACGATTTTGATCCTGCAGCCGATGCCACTTCAATAGCGTCCATGACAGAGCTGGACCGGTTTATTCTGCACAAAGCATCTCTTGTCCTTGAAAAGTCAGTTAAATCCTATGAAACCTATGAGTTTCATACCATTTACCACGCGTTGCACAATTTCTGCATTGTTGATTTGTCGGCATTTTATCTGGATATCATCAAGGACAGGCTCTATACTTCCTATGCCGGTGACAGGAAAAGAAGGGATGCCCAGACTGTGATCTATTTTATCCTTGATGGGCTTACAAGGCTTATGGCACCAGTGCTCCCCTTTACAGCGGAAGAAATCTGGAAGGAAATGCCCGTGTATGATAACAAAAAGGAGAGTGTGCACCTGACATCTCTGCCCGGTACTGATGACAATTGGAAAAACTGGGATATTGCAAAAAAATGGGAAAAGATTATCGAGGTAAGGGCTGAGGTCTCCAAAGCCCTTGAACTGGCAAGGGAGGAGAAATTAATCGGTCATCCCCTGGATGCCGGTATTGAAATTCTGCTTCCGGACAATGAATACAAAAAGGCGCTTCTGGGACTTAAGGAAGATTTAAGGGACATTTTTATTGTATCCTCAGCAAAACTTCCCGATGAAATAAACGCAAGCATATATGAGAGCGAGGAGATAAAAGGCCTTAGAATACAGGTAAAAAAGGCGCCGGGTGAAAAATGTCAGCGGTGCTGGAAATATGATACAACCGTGGGAGACAATCAAGAATATCAGGGCTCATGCCAGCGCTGTGTCAATGCGCTGCGCACCATAGCCGCCCATACCAGTCCTTAACCCTATGGATATTTCTGTCAAAAGCATGACACGGCTTGTACTGATCAGCGGTTCTATTGCTGCCGCTGATCAGGCAGCCAAGAAGATGGTAACCGGATCCATTGCCCTCTACGATACCGTTCCTGTAATACCGGGGCTGTTCAATATTACCCATATTCTTAATCCAGGGGGGGCGTTTGGCCTTTTTGCAAGTCATTCTCCTGAATTCAGGCAGTTTTTCTTTCTCTTTGTCTCCACCCTGGTTGCGTGTCTGCTGCTCTGGTTTTACAAAAAAACAGCAGACACCCATGTCTGGCTTTCTTCAGCCTTTGCCTGTATTTTCGGCGGTGCCGTGGGAAATCTTATTGACCGGTTCAGATTCGGCAGGGTGGTGGATTTTCTTGATTTTTATATTGCTTCCTGGCACTGGCCTGCTTTTAATATTGCAGATTCCTTTATATGTATTGGCATGGCTTTGTTTATCTATTATGTTGTTTTTAAACAAGTTGAATTTTAACTCTGATTTTTACCGGCAGCAATCCTAATGAATTGTTTTTCCAGGAAACGTCATGCATCCCGTTTTAATTGAATTAGGGGCATTCACCCTTTATACCTACGGCCTCTTTGTGGGGCTTGGATTTGTAGCCGCCCTTTTTTTTGCCGCAAAAAATGCCTCAAAATATGATCTGAGGCCAGACTGTGACAAAAGGGCAGACTGTAACAGAAAAGATGAAAATACCGCCAGGGGTGAAACGGATAATGCAGGGGTAATTTCAGATCTTTTTTTTGTGCTGCTTGTATCAGCCATCCTTGGTGCCCGGCTTTTTTATGTTGGGCTTGATCTGCCCTATTTCTGGAAAAATCCCCTGGAAATTGTAAAAATATGGAATGGCGGGCTTGTCTTTTACGGCGGATTTATCGGCGCCCTTGTTTCAGGTTTTATATATATAAGAAAGAAGCAATTGAAGGTATGGATGACAGCGGATATCATTGCGCCGGCCATAGCCCTGGGACATGCTGTGGGCCGGGTAGGCTGTTTTTTTGCCGGCTGCTGTTATGGAAAAGCCTGCTCCCTTCCCTGGGCTGTAACTTTTACAGATCCTCATTCCCTTGCACCGCTGAATATCGGGCTTCATCCCACCCAGCTGTATTCTGTGGCTTCAAATCTTGCCATATTTTTTATTCTCTTATTCCTCCAAAAGCAGAAAAAATTTCATGGAATGGTATTCTGGAGCTATGTCCTGCTCTACGGCCTTTTCAGGTCCATTGTTGAGATATTCCGGGGTGATCCAAGGGGAAGCTTTTTATTTTCCTGGATTTCCTTTTCCCAGGGAATCGGCATGATCATGGTTGTCTCAGCCCTTTTCATGCTTTTACTGCTTTACACAAAGAAAAAAAATGCCAGAGATTAAATACAAAGACCTTGTTTCCTATTTAAAAGAAAATTCAGAAAAGGACCTCCCTCAGCTTTTTTTTATTTTTGGAGAAAATTATCTTACACAAAAGAGTTTTGATACACTCCTGGACCATCTTCTCCCGCAAACCCAAAGGAACCTTGCCTTTGAATCCCTGGAAGGCGAAACAGCTGCCCTGCCGGCGCTTATAGAGCGGATGTCAACATATTCCCTGATGCAGGACAGACTTGTTGTGGCTGTAAAGGATGCATCCCTTTTTCCGGTTCAGGAGGTTAAACAGCGGGACGGGTATTCAAAAGAAGAGTTGAAACATCTGGAAAATTTTATAGAACGGGGGTTTCCAGAGAATCATGTTTTGATTTTCACTGCATCTTCTGCCGATAAAAGACGATCCCTTTTCAAGTGCATAAAAAAAAACGGGCTTGCAGTAGACTGTTCAGTGCCGGCAGGAAGCCGGATGGCGGATAAAAAAGAGCAGAATGACATTTTACGTGCCATTATGGAGGACATCCTTGTTAAACATAAGAAAAAAATAGACAAAGACGGGGCCCATCTTCTTGTGACCCGCACCGGATTTAGCCCCTCCGTTCTTGCTGACAATCTTGAAAAATTGATTTCCTATACCGGAGAAAAAAATATAATTACCTCAGAGGATGTCAGTCTTCTGGTAAAGAGATCAAAACTTGATGCGGTATTTGAACTGACCAATGCCTTTGCTGACAGAAACTGCCCGGATGCTCTTTTTTATCTCAAATCCCTTTCAGGGGCAGGCATGCATCCGCTGCAGATGTTGACAGCCCTGTCCAACCAGGTAAGAAAACTCTTGGTGGTAAAGGATTTCATAGAAAAAAAAAGGGGGGCCAACTGTCCCTGCTGGGTCACCGGCCTTGATTTTAACCGATTCAAACAACAGGTAATGCCGGAAATAATAAAGGCAGATCAGATCTTGTCAGGCAGTGTTCAGGCGTTGAATTTTTCTTTTCAAGGGGAAAAAAACGGCAAAAAGGGTAAAAAGAAAGGGGATACCGATCTTTTTATTGCACCCAATCCCAAAAATTCGTATCCTGTGTATCATCTTTTTTTAAAATCAGACAATTTTACCTTAAAAGAGCTGGTTTTGTGCGTTGTAGAATTAAGTACAATTGATTACAGGATGAAATCTTCAGCTTTTGATCCCATTGTTATGCTGGAAAATTTTATCATGGGCGTTTGCACACAAAGGAGAAATTAACCATGCAGAGGAAGACAAAAATCGTTGCCACCATTTCTGATAAAAATTGTGAATACAGTTTTCTAAAGGATCTGAACAAAGCCGGAATGGATGTTGTCAGGCTTAACACGGCCCATCAGAGCCATGAAGATGCCATGAAGGTGATTGAAAATGTCAGAAAAGTATCTGACAGAATTGCCATTCTCATTGATACTAAAGGGCCTGAAATCAGAACATGCGAAGCTGAAACCCCTCTTCATGTCACCTATGGAGACTATGTCCGTATCAAGGGTGATCCAGGTGGCAGATCTGTTAACGATATTATCTGTGTTACCTACAAGGGATTTGTCAATGATGTTCCTGTGGGCAGTTCCATACTGATAGATGACGGGGACCTTGCCCTTGCCGTGGTAGAAAAGGATGAAGAATTTCTCTACTGCTTTGTTGAAAATGACGGTGTGATCAATGAAAAAAAGAGTATTAACATTCCTGCTGTTCATGTAAAACTTCCGGCATTGAGTGAAAAGGACAAGGGGTTTATACGATTTGCAGCGGACAACAATGTAGAATTTATTGCCCACTCCTTTGTACGGAATAAAGCTGATGTCCTTGCTGTTCAAAAAATTCTTGATGAGAAAAACAGCAGGATTAAAATCATTGCAAAAATTGAGAACAGCCAGGGTGTGGACCATCTCGATGAAATTCTTGACTATGCCTATGGTATCATGATTGCCAGGGGGGATCTGGCCGTTGAAATTCCTGCAGAAAAAATTCCCATGATTCAGAAAAAAATGATAAAAAAATGTATAGAAAGGCGCAAACCTGTCATTGTAGCCACCCAGATGCTGCACTCCATGATAAAGTCACCACGGCCCACCCGGGCAGAAGTCTCAGATGTTGCCAATGCCTGCATTGATCATGCTGATGCCCTGATGCTTTCCGGTGAAACAGCCAGCGGGGCATACCCTTTTATTGCAGTAAGAACCATGGCAAAGATTGCAGAAGAAGTGGAGTCCCAGGGAAGCACTTTTATTGATGTTCCCTATACAATTGAAAACAAGGTCACCGCTTATCTGTCAAAAGCTGCGGTAAAAGCGTCCATGCGGCTGAACACACGGGCAATTGTTGCGGATTCCATGTCCGGTGATACCATTCGGGCCATTGCCGCCTACCGGGGGGACAATACCATCTTTGCCCAGGTCTATGACAGAAGGGTGATGCGGGAACTGGCCCTTTCCTACGGGGTCAGGGCTGATTTTATTAAGCCTTTGAAAAACTCAGCCCAGCCCATTCGTCAATCCATACAGAGACTTGTCCATGACAGGTTTTTTTCAAAGGAGGATCTGATAACCGTTCTTGCAGGAAATTTCGGCGAAGAACAGGGGGCTTCCTATATTGAGATAAGCTCAGCAGGAAGCTTTGAAAAAGTTATATGCTGATCCCGCTTCCCTTATCATATAATGTTTTTTCAGCTTCAGGCTGGATTTGAGTTTTGTTGTCCTCACTGAGTTTTGTCCATTCTCTGTAGGGAATACTGGTGGTGTTCTGCAGATCGCGGTTGGGTATCAGTCCAAAATTGGGCACTGCAATATATACGACCTGGTAAACCCCGGGCTTTATCTCTTCCTGCCCGCCGTCCTGAACAGCTATGGTTTTTCCGATAAATTTTTTAGCTTTTTCAGATATGTTTTCTGTATCCACAGGCTGATATAACGCTTTATAAAACATTACAAATTTTCACTCCATTTAGGATTATGATTTAAAATCTATTGTTTTTTATGCTTTTTAAGTGAAAACAGCCGCCTGACATTTTTTGAAAAAACCCTGCATCAG
This sequence comes from Desulfobacteraceae bacterium, assembly GCA_046482845.1. Lineage (GTDB taxonomy): Bacteria > Desulfobacterota > Desulfobacteria > Desulfobacterales > Desulfobacteraceae > DATFJZ01. Next base: position 10,447 of record JAWOEJ010000049.1, read on the forward strand.
CGGTTTTATGGGTGATAATTCTACATCCAGCCCTTTAACTTCTCACAGGCCTGCATGGGTTTATGCACCTAAAGACATCTTAAATATATTATAATACAATAAAAGGCCGAGTAAATAAAGCAAATTGTATTTTTTAAGAAAAAAATCAAGTTCAGATAATTTAATTTTTCTGCTTTACTTTATATAATTTTTTAAATATAAAAAAACCTGTGTCTTTAGAAGTAAATATGCTTTTTAATACGCAGTATTGATTTGTCTGTAAGCTGTTTTGGAAATGTTGGATCTGCTGACTCTTAAATCAGATTCAAACTATGGCAATGTTTATTTATGAAGGAGATCCTAATGAAAAAATGTGTTTTATTCACCCTTGCTGTTTTTGCTTTGGGCCTGCTGTTTTCACCCCTGGCCTTCAGCGCCAGGAAAACCATTATTAAAATCGGGATAAATGCCCCCATGACCGGTGATATTCCTAAAGTCGGGGAGGGGACAAAATTTGCGGCATTAATGTGGCTTGAAGATATAAAAAAAGCAGGCGGCCTTGAAGTCGGGGACAAAAAGTATGAAGTTGAACTGGTTGTTGAGGACAATGAGTCCAAAGCTGAATCCGCAGTAAAGGTAAACACCAAGATGATTACCCAGGATGATGTGCTTGCCATTATAGGCCCTCAGTCCTCAAAACAGGCTGTTCCAGCCGGGGAAGTTGCCAACAAGTATAAAACAGTCATGATCAGCCCCTGGTCCACCAATCCAAATACCACCCTGGACCGGCCCTATGTTTTCCGGGGCTGTTTTCTTGATCCCTTTCAGGGGCCTGTTGTTGCCAATTTTATCACCGAGGAATTCGGGTTTACAAAGGCAGCGGTCTTTTACGATGTAGCATCGGATTATCCAAAGGGACTGGCTGAAGTATTTAAGGAAGCCTGGGAAAAAAAGCACGGCAAGGAATCTGTTGTGGCCTATGAAAGCTTTACCACAAAGGATACGGATTTTTCCTCCCAGCTGACCAAAATCATTAAATCAGGTGCTCAGGTTCTTTTTACCCCCCAGTATTATAATGAAGTTCCTTTGATTGTCCGTCAGGCAAAGGATCTTGGCTGGGAAGGACCCATTGTCGGTTCCGATTCATGGGGATCTGCTGAAACTATAGAACTCTGCGGCGAAGCCTGCTACGGAGAGTTCTTTTCTTCACACTATGCCGCTGCAGGTGCCAAAGGGGCCACCAGGGCATTTATTGACAGATATACCAAAACATACGGGTATACGCCGGATGATGTGGCAGCCCTTACCTGGGATGCCCTTAATCTTGCCAAACAGGCCATTGAGGATTCTGGTAAAATAACAGGCAGAATTGAAAAAGACAGAACAGCAGTCCGGGATGCCCTGGCTAAAATCAAAAATTTCAACGGTATTACAGGGAACATGACCTTTACAGAAGAAGGTGATCCTATAAAATGCGCAGTTATTGTTAAAATCAATGATAAAGGCGAATATGAATTTTATAAGACCAGCTGCCCATAATAAAAGTTCAGTAAAAATCTGATGAATATGTTGATCCAGGCAGGTCAAAAAGACCTGTCTGAAATATGTTTTAAAAGGTCTTGGTAATAGCAAAAATATGGCTGCTGTGCCTGCCGGTACAGCAGCCATATTTGTTATAATAAAAACAGGAGCGGGTGAATGGAATCCTTGTTAGAACTGGTTATTTATATTTTTCAAAACCTGATCAATGCGCTTCAGCGAGGCAGTTTCTATGCTGTTATATCCATAGGCTACTCAATGGTTTACGGCGTTTTAATGCTGTTTAACTTTGCCCATGGGG
>JAWOEJ010000138.1:0-8182 GCA_046482845.1 Desulfobacteraceae bacterium
AGAAAGAAATTGTGCTGTACAAATCTGCCCAGGAAATGGAACTGGCCCTGGCAAACCAGAAGGGGTTTTTAACCTATTATTTTGTTGACGGTGATGAAAACTGGTTAAACGCCCTGGATCAATACCGTGAGGTATTTAGAGAAAACCTTGAAAAAGCATCGGCCCTGCCCCTTAATGATCAGCAGAAAAAAAATCTTGACCGGATTGCTTCTGAATATGAAGAGTATATTCTGGCAAAGGCCAGACTGATTGAAAAATACAAAAACAATAAAACAAAACAGAATTTATACACCCTGCACGAAAAACAGCGGGACCTTTTTTTTAATATCCTGGAACGCTGCCGCAATTTCAGAGTACACCAGTGGCTTGTCATGCAGGAAACAAAACAGAGCAATACTGTCCGTTCCAGAAATTTAAGAATGATAACCAGTGTTGCCATCTCTTTCTTTATAATTTTAGGCGCTCTGCTCTTTTATATTCTTTACAGACATATACTGGAACCGATACGCGGACTTGCCCTGGAAACAGGAAGTTCCCTTAAGGAAAGCTCAAGAGATGAAGTGGTTTCCCTGAGCCTGTCCCTGAAAGGCATGATGAAGGATTTTGACTCCACCCATGATGAACTGACCAAAAGCCGCAGAAATCTTATCCAGGCTGAAAGAATGGCAATGGTAGGAGAAATGGCCGCTGGTGTGGCCCATACCATAAGAAACCCCTTTACATCCATTAAAATGAGGATGTTTTCCTTAAGCCGCTCCCTGGAACTGACGAAAATACAGAACGATGACCTCCAGGTCATATCAGATGAGATTTCCCGGATAGATAAAATTCTCCAGAGTTTTCTGGAATTTGCAAGACCTCCTAAACTCAGCCTGAAAAAATGCAGTATCAACACCATTATCAATTCAACCCTTACCCTTCTGGAATACCGGCTGAAAAAATACAATGTTGAGGTCCGCTACGATGCTCAGCCTGATTTACCCGCTGTGGAAGTGGATCCGGACAGAATAAAGGAAGCCCTGGTAAATCTGATCACCAATGCCTGTGAAGCCATGGAGACCAGTGGCAGAATCGTAGTATCTGAAACCTGGAAAAAAAGCAGTGATAAAGGAGAATATGTGATACTTACCATAGAGGATACCGGACCGGGGGTTCCTGAAAATATTATAGAAAAAATCACCAATCCCTTTTTCACCACAAAAGAGGAGGGATCGGGCCTTGGCCTGAGTATTGTCGCAAGAATTGTAAAGGAACATAACGGCAGACTTATGGTTTCTTCCGGTCCGGACCGTAAAGGAACCCAATTTATCATTCATTTGCCGGTGACAAGGGGAGAAAATGGCGCTGATACTGATCATTGACGATGATAAACAGCTGTGTCTGAGTTTTACAAAAATCTTAAGCCAGGATGGCTATCAAACCGCGGCAGCCCATTCCGGCCGGAAGGGCATAGAAAAAACAGCAGAAATAAACCCTGATCTGGTTATCCTGGACATCCGCCTGCCAGACATGAACGGGATAGACGTGTTTGCTGAAATTCACAAATCCTTTCCCAAACTCCCTGTCATTATTATCACAGCTTACGGCACCACGGAAACTGCCATTGAAACAATTAAAAACGGGGCATATGACTATATTTACAAGCCCTTTGATATACCTGAGATGCTTTCTCTGATCAAAAAAGGCCTGGAAGCCGGCCGGTGCATGTCGTCCAGTGTCCAGGTCAACCCCCTTTCCCCGGATATGAATCTGGGCTCGGGAGAAGCACTTGTGGGAACCAGCAGCAGAATGCTGAAAATATACAAGGCCATTGGAAGGGTGGCGTCAACAGATGCAACCGTGTTGATAAGGGGAGAATCAGGAACCGGCAAAGAACTGGCGTCAAGGGCGGTATATCAATATTCCATGAGATCTGAAAAACCCTTTATTATTATCAACTGCGTTGCCATTCCTGAAACCCTTCTGGAAAGTGAATTGTTTGGATATGAAAAAGGGGCGTTTACCGGGGCGTCCTACAGGCGGGTGGGCAAAATAGAACAGGCCAAAGGAGGCACGGTATTTCTCGATGAAATAGGGGATATGCCCATGGCCCTTCAGGCAAAATTCTTAAGGCTTCTACAGGAAAACAGTATTGAACGGCTTGGAGGCAAAGAATCCATTCCCGTTGATGTCAGAATCATTGCAGCAACCAACCGGAACCTTGAAAAGGCAGTGGCTGAAGGCAAGTTCAGGGAAGATCTTTACTACCGCCTTCAGGTGGTCACCATAACCATGCCGCCCCTGCGGGAACACCCCGAAGATCTCAAACTTTTATGCCAGTATCTTTTAAACCGCCTGTCCTGTGAAATGAACATGAACAATCCGGGAATTTCCAACAAAACCATAGAATTGATGAAAAGCTATAACTGGCCGGGTAATATCCGTCAACTCTACAATGTTTTAAAAAAAGCCCTGATCTTCAACCGCGGGGCATCTCTGAAGCCCGAAGAAATCTCACTGCCGGAAAAGAACCCGCCCAGATACCCTGATCCAGTGGATACAGCTGACCCAGACGGCATTCAGCAATGGATCCAGGGCTGTCTGAAATCCGACAAAACAGAAAATATTTTTGATTCCTGCCTGGATCATGTGGCATCTCTTTTAATCAAGCAAGCCCTTGATCTTACCCAGGGCAACCGATCCAAAGCGGCAAAGCTTCTGGGAATCTCCAGACCCACTTTTCACTCCAAAATTGAAAAATACGGCATAACCATTGGCTCCTCCAATACCAATTAATTCAAATCAGGGTATCCCCTTCATGGGTCAGGCTGCCGGGGACAGCCTCTTTACATTGTGTAAATTTTTCTGACACATTCTTTCCTCCCGGAAACAGACTTTTTGTTCCTGTTGCCTCCCCCCTGCTGCCCCCCCTTTTTAAAAACCTTAAGCGTTGCGCATTTCATCTGGTTTCCCCTGTTTTTTATCCTGACTGGCACATTAGTTGCCTTTAAGCATGATAATATATTTACAGAAAAAAACTGCTAAACGGACAACAGGAGACGCATATATGATCGTAAAAAAATGGATGAGCAGACCGGTCACTTTCATTCAAGGCCGCACATCTCTTTTAGAGGCCGCCAGACTGTTCAGAAAAAAAACGATTTCAATACTCCCGGTAATGCACCAGGGAAAGATATCCGGCATTATCACTGAAAGAGATATCAAAAAAGCCTCCCAGGTTCGAAACGGCTCCCTTTATTCCTGTGAACAGCCAGGCATTATGGATGAAATTAAAGCAGAGTCCATTATGAAAACAGAGGTTGTCACCATTCAATGTGACTGTACCGTTGACGAGGCAGCCCAGTTAATGCTGAGTAAAGACATTTCCGGTATGCCGGTTGTTGACAGAAGGGGCTCACTTCAGGGGGTTATTACCAAAAGTGATATTTTCCGATGTTTTGTCTCTTTTACCGGGGTTGTCAACAAAGGCCAGATTTTTGCCTTCCGCATCAAGGACAGACCGGGAATCATAAAATGCCTCACTGAAGCCATAAGAAAGCACAAGGGCAGACTGAACAGCGTTTTGACATCCTACGATGATATAGATGAAGGATTTCGCAAGGTCTTTATCTATGCCTTTGATATTGAACCGGAAGCATTTGATTCCCTTGTAACAGAGCTGAACCATGCGGCAAAGCTTATTTACGCGGCTGATCAGATCCGGGGAATCCGCAGGTTATTTTAATAATAATTTTATTGCACGGAGGGTTACATGAAAAAAATAGACAAAATTATGGTGTGTGTTGACCTGTCTGAATTCTCAAAGGCCAATATTGAATATGCAGTTGCACTGGCCGGCAGTTCAGATGCTGATTTTTTCATCTTCAATGTCATCAATCAAAGAGATCTCTATGCCGTTGAAATGGCAAACAGGCATTATACTGAGGTTATATCTGTTGATGACTATATAAAAGAATGCACAAAAGAGCGCACTGATCAGCTGAATGAGATGATAAACACTGATTTCCCCTCCATTAAATCCCATGTGACCATTCACATCACAACAGGGAATCCCTTTCAGGAAATTCTAAGAAAATCTGAACAGGAACAGGTGGATCTGATTGTTATGGGAAGCAAGGGCAGAACCAATCTGGCAAGAACCCTTTTTGGCAGTGTTGCAGAAAAAGTATTCAGGCATTCCGCCATACCGGTGGTCAGCATAAGGGAAAGAAAAGGGTTTAAACGAAACAGATAACCATAACACTCGGTTAACAAGTTTTTATGGAAGGGCCGAGCGCCGCCCCCAGCGGTATTCAAAAAACTTGATGATCGAGTAACAGACATGGACACAATGATAAAAGAGGTCTCCCATGAAAAAAATTAAAAGAATAATGGCAGCCATTGATTTTTCCATCTACTCAAAATCTGTGCTGGAGCACGCGCTGGCTCTGGCAGAAAAAACAAACGCAGAGATTCTGGCCGTTAATGTGATAAACAAGAGAGATTCTGAAGCGGTAAAAAAAGCATTTAATGCAGAGCATCCAGGTGAATTCTCAGAGAGGATCTACCGTCAGAATGAAATCAACAGACGAAAAGAAAAATTTAAAACCCTGGCAGGGCAGTGTGTGCCTGAAAACACAGACCTACCCATTGTATTCAGGGAAGGGGTTCCATTTCAAGAAATTTTAAAGGCAGTAGAGGAGGAAAAAGCGGATTTTCTGATTTTCGGCCATAAAGGAAGAACAGACAACCGTGGATTTTCTTTTGGAACAGCAGCTGAAAAAATTTTCAGACACTGCCCTGTGCCTGTTATGAGTTTACGGGAATGATCCCGGCACCCTCAAAATCTGCTGGTCACTTCAAATATTTTATTTTTTAAAGGCTCCAGGCTCCAGGTGTTTTTTTCAACGCAGTATACATTCTCCTCCTTTGCCAGGTCGCTGAAAAAATCCCTGTACGTGTGAACAATCACGGGTACAGGCGGTATCCTGTCCTGGATGCTTTTAAACAGGCGCAAACCTAACGAATCTATAAGCTGCGGGTCAAAAATGACAAGATCCAGCGGATTGGGACCATAGATATAATTCTGGGCTTCTTTTGAGTTTTTCGCCGTATAAACGACAAACCCTTCCCTTGTAAGTTCTCTTTTCAAAAAATTTCTCAAATTACGATTAAAATCTGTAACAAGTATATGCAATGAATTGATCCTTTTTTTAATTAGTGTTTGAACGAAAACGCACCCATCTGCTGCGTTGCTGCAAAAGTTTGAAATCCTCATGTACCTGAGTACACTCCGGTTTCAAACTTTTTTGCGCCTTGCAGCTGGACACGTTTTCGCCCAAACACGGGGTTTTCGTTCAGACACTAATTACTCATTTCTAATACTCGTTTATCAAGTTTTTATGGAAGGGCCGAGCGCCGCCCCCAGCGGTATTCAAAAAACTTGATGATCGAGTAATAATCAAATTTTTATATCTGGCTTCCAAAAACAAGGCCGCAGATAATGCCAATAACAAAAACCCGGGCCCTCACAAAAAACATACCTCACCTCTCTTAATTATAAAAAAACTTGATCATCGCGTTACAGGTAAATATGAAAGGAATCGGATCATTCAGTTATCTTTGAATAAAAGGGATGGAAAGGCCGGGCTTTTTTGTGTTTCAAATTTAATAAGGGGTAAAGGGGTAAACCCGGCCTCCGGGGCAATTATTTATCGCTTGTTGAGCCTGTTTTTTTCTTTGCAAACTTCTGTTTGAATGCACATGCCACAATTTCTGCTGCCTGGGTCGCACCGCTGAGATGCTCCCTGTTGATAACAAGATCAAAGGCATCAGGGGATTGATCATCGGTTTGAAACACGCTTTTAAAGAATTTCAGCTGTTCAGAGTCAATGATATTCAATTGAACTTCCGCTTCTGCTTTACTGACATCCATTATTTTTGTCAGCCTGTCCACACGGAATTCCCAGCTGCAGACAAATCGAACCGCCAGAATATTTTTCCTTGGCAGAATCAAATGGGTTCCCCGGCCGACAAATATTGTGGGTGCACTTTTCCCAAGGGTTGTGACACTTTTAGCCAGCTGCCGTGCATAATCACTTTTTAAAAACGTTTTTTCACTGATCAGCATGGATAAAAATTCGCTCATTTTGCCCTGATACCGTTCATCATAAAACTCTATGGCTTTCTCAGTCAGGTTGGTCTCTTTGGCCATATGTTCCAGTATTTCCCTGTCAATCACCCTGAAATTAATCATATCAGACAGGATATCGGCAATTTCCAGCGCACCCACGCCGATCTGTCTTGAAAAACAGATATTGTTGATAACGGGTATTTCTTCTCCTCTGCTTCTTGAATCACTCTCCCATTTTTTAATATATGCGTTTGCCCACTCAGCGGCACTCATTCTTTTCTTGCCGTAATATCCAGGTGTATAACCAGTCATTTTTGATGTATGATTCATTTTTTTTCTCCTTTGAATAAGTCGCATTTAAAAAAGGCTGCAGTTGTGCCGCCCACAATAAAACTGCCTGGTGTCATGTGTTCTGTTTATATTATTCATTCCAGCTCTGTTATTCCTGCTCTGTTATTTACTACAGCAATAAAAATGCCAGTCACAGCAAAAAAGACAAGGAATGGTAAAGCCGGCAGAGCTCAGCCCTTGATAAACCACATCCCCAGCGGCCCGTCTCATATGTGTTGATTTTTTTGTCCATTCAGCTATACTTGCAGCTCGATTATCAAATTTTTATGAAAGAATTGAGCGCCGCCCCCAGCGGTTGCTCTGTCAAAAACATTGATGATTGAGTGCAAATAATATGTTCTACTTTTTTCAGCTGCCCGGACAGGCTTTGACATTTTAAACAAATTAAACCAAAACACAGCTTTTCCCATGAAAACGATTTTAAACAACATACTTTTATTTGAATATCTGGGATTTATAACCATAGTGCTGATGCTCTGGATAAACGAGATTTTTGATATCCCCCACTATTGCCTGGGTTTTAAAAAAACCCCTGTCAACTGGCCGGAAAGTATTTTTGAAACCATATGCATATCCATATTTGCCGCTGTTGTTATTCTGTCCACTAAAAAAATGCTAAAAAAAATTCAAAATATCGCCATGTATGATCCCTTAACAGAACTCATGAACAGAAATTATATTTATGAATATTTCCAGCATATTAAAACGAGCAGGTCAAAAAGATTTCTTTCCGTGATCCTATGTGACCTTGATTATTTTAAAACCGTCAATGATACCTATGGTCATGACTGTGGGGATTATGTGCTGAAACAGACCGCCCGGCTGATTAAAAATAAAATCCGTCCCCAGGATATGGCCAGCAGATGGGGCGGGGAGGAATTTTTACTGCTTCTGCCGGAAATAAGCAGAGAATCAGCCTTTGAAGTGGCAGAACGGATACGCCGCGAGATTTCATCCTATGAATTCAGATATAAACATCATCATTTTAAAATAACCATGAGTTTTGGAATAGCAGGCGATACGCTTCTCAATATCGACTCCATTGATATTATTTCCCTGGCTGATCAAAAACTTTACCAGGCTAAAAAAAAGGGAAGAAACCAGGTTGCACTCTGATCTGCCGGCTGAAAAATTTACATTATGTAAAAAATACTGACACCTTAACCCCCCTGAAGATCATTCATGCTTTCATCAAAAAAAACATCAGCTTTCATGGTGAAAGCTGATGTTTAAAAACTGTTTTCCCCTGGATTTGATGATCGAGTTATAGGGTATAACGACCATGCCTTGACAGGCACAACAAAGCATGAAAGCTTTTAGCTGTTAGCTTTTAGCTGAGTACTGATGGCTGACGGCTGATGGCTTTCATATAAACACACGGCCACAATTTGATTATACAATACAGACCGTCTTTTTTGAGGCTGCATAAATAAGTTTTTTACTGACCCGGCCGAGAAAAAAATCCTTAACCTTTGAAACACCATGACGTCCCACAAAAATAATATTATGATTGTTTTCCAGGGCCACGTCTGCTATTGTGCCGGCTCTGCTCCTTGATCCTGAGATGATTCTGCGGTGAATATGTTCCGGCTTGACTCCGGCCTGTTCAAATTTATGACAGGCCTTTTTAAACACATGGTCCATCACTTCCTCTCCTGGGACAGCCTCACCTTTGCCTGTACTGTCATCATAGATATATTCCTCATTCTGCCTTATCAC
>JAWOEJ010000188.1:0-16251 GCA_046482845.1 Desulfobacteraceae bacterium
AGGGGCCGAGTTAAAATCAAATCCCAGAATCCAGAAGAATACCCAAGCATCCTGTTCAATTACCTGTCCACAGAACAGGAGAGAAAAGAATGGGTGGAAGCCATCAGAAAATCCAGAGAAATCATTGAACAGCCGGCGTTTAACAGACTCAGGGGAGAGGAAATTGCCCCGGGCAGCCAGGTACAGACGGATAATGAGATCCTTGATTTTGTCAGACAGGAAGGGGAAAGCGCCTACCATCCCAGCTGCACCTGTAAAATGGGCTACGACAGCATGGCTGTTGTGGATGCAGAGCTCAGGGTGCACGGGATTAAAGGCCTCAGAGTAGTGGATGCATCTGTGATGCCCTATATCACCAATGGAAATATTTATGCACCGGTGATGATGATTGGTGAAAAGGCAGCAGACCTTATTCTGGGCAACACCCCTGAATTCCCTTCCAGCGCCCCTTTTTACAAACACACCCCCGGGGATGAAACATCCGGCAGCTGACCTGTACAGGACACATCCGACCAAAGGTATGCAGAGACAAAAGATGTCTCTCATTTCAACAAAGGGAATTTGAAAACCACATATTCCCTTTTAATACAGATAAAAAAGGAGATAATTTAACATGTTTAAACAAAAACACACAAAGCTGTTCGTATTGATTTTACTTGCATTTGCTTTTCTTTTTACTGGATCAGCCAGTGCAGCAAAGGAAGTCAGGTTTGCCAGTGTGGCCTGGACAGGGGTTACGGCCAAAACAGAACTGGGGGTTAAAATACTTGAAAGCCTGGGATACAAAGCATCCAACACCATGGTATCCGTACCCATTGTATACAAGGCCCTGGAAACCAATGAAGCAGATATATTCCTCGGCAACTGGATGCCATCCATGGCAGGCATTGCCAGCAAGTATTTTGAAGACGGCTCTGTTGTCAAATACATTGCCAGTATGCCCAATGCCAAATACACCCTGGCTGCACCCTCATATGTTGTGGACGGCGGACTTAAGGATTTCAAGGATATTGCAAAGTTTGCAGACAAGCTGGACAATAAGATCTACGGCATTGAAGAAGGCAACGACGGGAATTTAATCATCCAGAACATGATAGACAAAAACATGTTCAACCTGGGGGATTTCAAGCTTATTCCTTCAAGTGAAGCAGGTATGCTCTCCCAGGTTCAATCCTATGCCAGGGACAAAAAGTGGATCGTGTTCCTTGGGTGGGCCCCCCATTATATGAATGAAAAAATCGATATGAAATACCTGACAGGAAGCACTGATGAAACCTTTGGCCCCAATGACGGCACAGCAACTATTTACACCAATATCAGAAAAGGGTTTGACAAGGAAATGCCCAATATCGCCAGATTTCTGCAGAACTTTATCTTTCCCATCTCAATGATGAACCAGATTATCGGCATGCTCCACGAAGATGCCCAGCTCAAACCCGGAAAGGCCGGTCTTTTATGGACCAAAGAACATCCTGAAGTATACACAGGCTGGTTTAAAGGCGTTAAGACAGCTGACGGAAAACCCGCACTTCCTGCCTTTGAAGCATACTTAAAAACAGTTAAATAAAAAAAGACTGTCCAGCGCTGTGAAAAAAGCTTCTCACCGCTGAAAAATGGTCATGCTCTTTTTTCAAAAAGCTCTGCTTCCAGGTCCTGGGATACCCTGGCGCTGATGTCTTCATACTGAACGGCAATCCCTCTGTTCTCCACTCGGACAATCCTGCCGTTCAGTTTAAACGCCCTGCCTGAAGCCGGCATATTAAAAACAAGATTGATAAACTGATCTTCCTTAAAGGATTCCCTGTGGTCAGTTTTTACAAAGGTACCGCCGGTGCTTATATCCTTTGTATTGCTTTCAAACAGCTGATCATCGGTTACCACCTTCACCGGGATAGACACTGATTTTCTGGGACTGGTTCTGATATCTTTTCTGTTCAGCCACTTTCTGATCAATCCTAAAAGATCCTGCTGCTGATCCAGGGACAGTTTTTTAACATCTGCGTAAATCTCTTCAAGTATACTGGTCATTGTCTTATATCCGTTTTTTTTGTTTATGGTCAGATTCTAAAGGCTTTCTATTTTTCTATTCACAGACAGGGTAAAAAGTCAAGAGAATCTCTTCTACCCGATACCCGATCATCAGGTTTTTATGGAAAAATCGATTAAAAGCATCCATCGGTTCCTTTGTCAAAACCATTGAGAACCTCGGAGAATGAAAAAAAGCAAAAATCTTGCGTAAAAAAAACCAATGGTGTAAAATCAGTTCATGAAAAATAAATTACACATACCCTTTTTTTTACTGATACATTTGATTTTATCTGCTCTGCTCCTTACATCCTGTTCAGACAGCAGTGAGAAATCTGCGCCACCGCCCTTTCCAGATGGTGAGGCTTCCTCTTTTTCCTTTTTTGATGTGGGTAGACATACCCTGCTGTCAAAGGACCTTAGAAACAGATTAAACACCTTGCTTGGAAATGAAGCCGTTGAAACCAGAACAACCATTGATCTGACAATTAACAGTGACAGCTTTTTTAAAACCCATTTTTCCCATTTTTATCAATTAAACAAAAAACTCAACTCTGAAACAGGCGAGCGGGTTGAACACAACACTGTCAATATTGTTTTCAGATATGCTGAAACCAGAGAGCTTCCCTTTGATTATGTCTGCTTTCTTTTCTCAGATGACACAAAACGTCCCCTGCTGATAAAAGCCAGGTTTAAGACCGACGAGTTAAACATTAAAACAAGGCTTTACAACGAATATGGAAAACCTGAGATAATAATGTGGAACAGGAATAAAGGGAAATCCCTGTGCTGGAAAAAAGAAAGTGATATTCTTGTCCTCTCCTTTGTCCCTGATGAATTCGGCAATATTGAATATGAACTCATCATTTACTTTACCCATGCCCTGGAAGACCTGGTAAATAAAGAGCAGAAGGAAAAAGCAGAAAAAGAGGGGAAATTAAATTCCCCTCTTTTTTCAAACAAAACGCCTTAGCCTGATCTTTTTTAACCAGACAGTTAACTCACCCTGTTATTTTTTAAACCCATGTCCTGCCCTGTAAATTTTTCATTCATCCAGGCCCTTAAATCAGAAATCAAAGCTTTAAATTATATTTTTCAGCCAGAATCTGCCTTTCCCTGTCAGAAAGCGTTCCCATATACCTTTTCCAGCCTGGACACCAGCCTGCATGCCATCGCCATATTCTTCCAAGAATTGAGCCTGGATTTTTATCGTACTTTTTTCTCAACAAGCAGTTTCTGCATACGTAATCTGCCATTTTTTACCTCCTCGCATAAAAACTTAGAAATTTATGATTTTTCCTGCACCAGTTGTTCAGCCAGATCCATGCCGGTCATGGCAAGGCATTCCATATCCAGAAAACAGGCCGCCCGTTTTTCAAATAAAAGGGTAGTATCAGAGGGAAAGTCCTCATCTGCATCATTGAAAATCAAAAAAAGCAAAATCCGGGGAAGGGCCTGGAACCGCGCGGAAAAATCACAGGAAACTCCAATATCATGGGGAACTCCACCCAGATCCCGGCACCGGGATTTGAGGTCTTTGATTCTGCCGGAAAAAAAATTTGAAATCGGCTTTTCCGCTGTATTTTGAAATCCCTGAACATAGGGGGCCGCATCCTTAAAATCCCTGTAGGTCATCAATTGCCGGTCCTGGTCAGCAAACTCCGGGCAGAGCAGCAGATATTTACAAAGGATCACACTCACAGCATGGGAAGGCCTGTGTTTTTCCGGGTCCAGAATATGATCCGGCGTGATTTTGTAAACCCCGTTAAAATATGGGATTGAAATGGTTTTCCCATCCACTTTGATACCCAGAAGATCTGTTTTGTCTTTCAAATCCAGGGCAGAGACCTGCTTAAGATAGTCTTTGTATATTTTTTCAAAAACCGGGGCTTTGGTTTCAATGCGTCTCATTTTAAGCGGCAACCCCCCCGACAAAGCGTCTGCTGATAAAAAGATAGGCTGCCACTGAGGCCAGAACAATATATCCAAAAAGTTCAACATTTCTGGTTTTCAGAACAAAAGCAAATATCATGATAATAGCTGCGCTTAAAATAAAAAACAAAGGCCGGGGGACCTGTTTTAAAATAATCCTTCCAAGATGGGCAAAACGAATGGTACTGATCATCAGAGCCGTGGTCAGCAATACCACCCACCCCATAAACTGAGCCGGCAGAACAAGGGCGGCACCCAGCACAAACAAAGCACCGGCAGGACACGGCAGGCCGTTGAATATACCAGGGGGAAGGTCTGTCCGCTTTTTATCAAAAGCCAGAAACCGAATGAGCCGATACGCGACCCCTGCCACATAAATCAGGGCAAACAAAATGGCAAATTCTCCGCCGATTCTAATGAGCAGATAGGCCGGGGCTATGCCGAAACTGACGAAATCCGCAATATCATCCAGATAAGGACCGTATCTTGTGCCGCCGTGTTTTTCAGCCATTCTGCCGTCAAACAGATCAAAGAGCTGGCCCACAATGATGATGATAACGGCCTTTGCAAAAAATCCCTGGTATGTCAGCAAAAGACTGAAAATACCGCATAAAAAATTAAGGGTGGAAAGAATATCTGCATACAGCCGGTTGGGAACAAATTTAAACACAATAGACGCAGCAGCAAGGACAATACAGGCAAACAGGATCTGGTTGCCGATGTGAATCACATCGGAATTGGCATGTACCAGTGCGCAGAATATAACAAGGGCAAAACAGATAATGGCCTTGATTTTTCCAAAATTATTGGCAGCGCCTGAAATTTTCATAAAATTAAGCAGTCTGCGGGCAAAGAATTGTCCGAATATTTCAATCACCACCAGAATCCACATCAATTTTATGGAAATAATATCCAGATAGGCAAAACCCAGCAGCGGGGGCAGATAGGTCAGCTTGTCGCACAGCGGATCCAGCCATTCACCCAGCCGGGAGACCAGGCTGCATTTTCTTGCCACCAGCCCGTCCACGCCGTCAAGTATGGCTGCAAAAGTAAAAATGATGATGGCTGTCTGCTGGAATCCTGACCAGAAATAAAGTAAAAAACCTGCCCCTGCCATAGCTGTACGCCAATAGCAGATTGAATTGGGATGAAGCAGCCACTGGTGAGTTAACACATATTCCTGCATGCTTTTTTTCTCAAGCATCCAGGAAAACCAATAATAAAACCCAGTGCCAATCCCGGCACCCAGACTAATCACCAATAATCTTTCCATATTTCCAGCTGTCACATCTAAAGGTTAAAATTAAATAACGGCCACGGCTTTTTTGGCACAAGAGCGCATAAAAAACAAGTGCACAGACGGCTGTTTCATATAAAAAACAGCCTGATTTTCAATATCAGATTACATGATGTATTGCAATGATTTCTGCTGCAGCAAGGCAAGTATTAAATTTTTAAATCGCACCTCATCCTGTTCAACCGCTCTGCTATAGCTCTATTACTCAATGATCAAATTTTATTTTTTAGCGCATTGAGCCAGACAGTTCAACCAGCCGATTTCAGGGCGGCCAAGACCGTCACTGGCCCTTGAGGATTCAATGATATCAAATCCTGTTGTCCGGCAGATCTCAGCCCAGTCAGGCATTGTCATTCCGGTAAATCTGCGGCCTTTGATATCAAATTCGTCATCTTTTACATCGTGGCGTTTAAAAGGAACGGAAAAAAACAAACGGCCTCTGGAATTTAAAATATCTCTGATCCTTAAAAAAACATCTTTTATGGCCGGACGTGTCAGGTGCATCAGTGTGGCAATGCTGTAAACACCGTCATAGGGGCCAAAAAGGGAATCAAGGTCCCCGGGCAGTCTGATTCTACAAAGCCGTCCGGAAAGTTCAGGGTGACAGCGCTGTGCTGCATCTATCATTTCCTGAACACCATCTGCGGCTGTTACATCAAAGCCCTTTGCCAGCATAAAGGCAGCTTCCCTGCCTGATCCGCAGCCAAGCTCCAGAATTCTGGAACCGGGAGAAAACCCTGACACAAGCAGACTGTGCAGGTCTGACATATCTGCGGATTCATATCTTGGAATCAGCTCATCCCAGTGGGCAGTATAATATTCAAGGGTTGAATCATCCATACCCCAGTTTCTATACTGAACAGAAAAAACCGTCAATATTATTTTCAATGCGTCTTTACAATCGCTTTATATACTGATATTCCTTATTAAGAAACATAATATTGTTCTAAATTGCCAGCAATTCAAAATTTGAGGCATTTTAACTCGCACAAAGGCACCAAGACACAAAAACTTTTGTTCGGCTTTGTCTCCCTTTGAGGCTTTGTGCGAGAATAAAATTAGAATGATTGCCTGAACGCAGATTTACATCATAACTCAAAAAAGAGTTCTGAAACCGTATGAAAAACTCAGCTTCCGTTGAATGGCAGAAAAAATGCGTTAAGCCATCTGAAGTGATTAAAAAAATCACCCCTGGGATGACGATATTTATCGGTACCGGTGTATCTGAACCCTTAACCCTTTTTAAAACCCTCAAGGCTTCAAAAAAATTCAATCTGGACCTGGAGATATATCAGCTGGTCAGCCTGGGGGATGCCATATCCATGAAGGACAATCAGTCATCCATATACCGGCTGAAAACCTTTTTTTCAGGGTGGGAAGCAGATGAAGCCATTACCAGTGGACTGGCCGATTTTATCCCCAGCAGATACTATCATATCCCTGAGCTTTTCAGATCAAGACAGATCAATATTGATACGGTTTTTATCCAGATATCGCCGCCCAACAAGGCTGGTTTCTGCAGTACAGGGGTATGTGCTGATGTGGCGCGCCTGGCAATAGAGCAGGCATCCCTGGTAATTGGCGAAGTCAGCAGGTGGATGCCCCTGACCATGGGCGACACCTTTGTTGATATCAACGATTTTGATATGCTTGTAGAAGCCCGGGAACCCCCTATCTATTTTGACCGCTGGAAGGTTCCCCCTGTATACGACAAAATTGCTGAAAACCTCAGTTCACTGATTGAAGATAAAAGCTGCCTGGGGTTTTCTGTGGGCCCCCTTTACGAAGCCCTTTCCCGGCACCTGACATATAAAAAGGATCTGGGAATTCACACCCCGTTTTTTTTTGACAGCATGATGGACCTGGTTCAATGCGGTGCTGTTACAAACAAATATAAAACAAATTTCCAGGGCAGATCCCTGACGTCCTACGCCATAGGCACCCCGGAGCTCATGGAATGGCTTGACCACAATCCCCTGGTGGAATTTCAGTCCATCGGCCTGGTTTTCAATCCCGTTCACATCAGCAGCAATCCCGGATATATATCGGTATTGCCGGCCCGGAAGGTTGATTTGTACGGGAGGATTGCCCTGCATACCGGCCGTGGCAATGTGGGGTCAGGTCCTGGTGAGGTCATCGATTTTTTCAATGGTGCACTGCTTTCAGAGGGGGGCTTTGCCATCTTTGCCCTGCCGTCCCGAAACCGCAGCAATAAACCCAATATTGTGCTGTCCACGGTTCACTATCCCAATCCGTTCAGTCTGTGGGAATCGGTCACTGCCATTGTAACAGAATACGGTATTGCCAATGTCAGCGGACGGACGGTACGGGAACGCGCCCAGGCTCTCATAGACATTGCCCATCCCGATGACCGTCCCGGGCTGGTTGAAGAAGCCAGAAAAAAAAGAATCATCTACCCGGATCAGATCTTTATCAAGGAAAGCGCCTATCTCTACCCTGCTGAGATCAAGACAAAACATACCTTTAAAAATGGACTGGAAGTGGGTTTCAGGGCAATAAAACCCTCGGATGAGGAAAAGATGAGACGGCTGTTTTACCGGTTTTCTGACAAATCAGTGTATTACCGGTATTTTTCCCGGATAAAAACCATGCCCCATGCAAAAATGCAGGAGTATGTCAATATTGACTTTCAAAAAGGGCTGTCCATAGTGGCTGAGCTTAAAGATGGAAAACTCATTGCCGAAGCCAGGTTTAACAGCCTTCTTCTCCATGATACCCACCCTGAAGTGGCCATTTTTGTAGATGATAACTACCAGAATTTCGGACTGGCCTCATATATGCTGACCATGCTGATGCGCCAGGCACAAAAACGTAAACTCAAGGGATTTAAAGCTGAATTTTTACCGGACAACGCAAAAGTGATGCGGGTCATTCAAAAAATAGACTGGAACGTTGAATTCAAGGTTGAAAATGGTGTATATAATCTAATGATTGATTTCAGGTGAAAAAGGCATTGGAGTCCCTGCCTGACCCCATTTTCGAAAAATCTGATATAAAAACTTGATCGTCGAGTATAAGGATTGAACAATGACGGAAATAAAAAAAATTGCCATACTGGGTGCCGGCGCCATGGGCGCGTATTTTGCCGGCAGCTTTTTTAATACAAAAAAATTTGACACCTGTATCATTGCCCGAGGGGAGCGCTTTGAGAAGCTTAAAACCAAGGGATTGGTCATCAATAAAACGCCCTGTTACGTGCCGGTGGTCCATCCGGAAAAAGCAGACTCTCCTGTGGATCTCATTATTGTTGCTGTAAAAAATCATCACCTTGTAGCGGCGGCAAAAGACCTTAAGCCCTTTGTCAATGGATCTACCATTATTATGTCTGTAATGAACGGTCTTGACAGTGAGGCTTTTCTCGGCTCTGTTTACGGCATGGACAAGGTGCTGTACACGGTTTCCGTGGGCATTGATGCCCTCAGGCAGGACAATGAAATCACCTATACAAGACCAGGGATGCATTATTTTGGCGAAGATGAAAACAAGAAACTGTCCGACCGGGTCATCCAGGTACAGCAGGCCTTTGACAAAGCCGGCATTGTTTATGAAACCCCGGAAGACATGCTGCGGATCATGTGGTGGAAATTCATGATCAATGTGGGCATGAACCAGGCATCAGCTGTGATGCGGGCCCCCTACGGCGTATTCCAGACATCACCCGATGCCCGGGGACTGATGGAATCTCTGATGAATGAGGTAATAAATGTGGCACAGGCGGTTAATGTCAATTTAACCGGCAAAGATATCAAAGACTGGTATCAATTTTTAGACACCCTGGCCCCACAGGGAAAGACCTCCATGCTCCAGGATATCGAGGCCGGACGGAAAACTGAAATTGAAATCTTCGGGGAAAAAGTGGTTGCGCTTGGCCGGGAAAACCATATACCCACGCCGGTGAATCAAGCTGTTTCCCAGATTATAAGGGTTTTGGAGCAAAAATCATGACGATTAAATTCTGTACCGCATGCGGCTCTCCCACTGAATTGAAAACACCGAAAAACGATGATATGCTCCGCTCTGTCTGTACAAACTGCGGTCAGATTCATTATACCAACCCCAAAATGGTGGTGGGATGTATACCTGAGCTGAACCATAAAATTTTGATGTGCAGAAGAAATATTGAACCCCGGAAAGGCTTGTGGACCCTGCCCGCCGGCTACCTTGAAAACAATGAATCCGTCCAGGACGGGGCCGCCCGTGAAACCCTTGAGGAAACCCGGTCAAAGGTCACCATTATCGCCCCTTACCGGCTGTTCAACCTGGTATTTGTCAATCAGATGTATTTCATGTTCAGAGCGGCCCTGGTATCAGAAGATTTCGGTCCCACCAGCGAAAGCTCAGATGTCTGCCTGATGGATGAAAAAGACATCCCCTGGGATGAAATCGCCTTTAAGGTAATTTTTCAGACCCTGAAGGATTATTTCAAGGACAGAAAGCAGGAGGACTTCCCCTTTAAGGTCAAAGACATCAAGGGCTTTCTACCGGTTCAAGGGACATCTGATCAAGGGACAAGGTCCATACAATAGACCCTGACTCCACGTCCACCCCTGTGACGGCACCGCCCCCATCCAGCGCTTCTTCAAAAGGAAAAGACACCTGTGAACACGGCTGTTTGAAAACAGAAAAAGACTTGATCATGATCCATTGACCGGACTTGGTTTTTGCATATACTTCTGTTGTATCATCGATGACATCGATGTGGGCATCCACATCAACCCTTGTCTGATCTTCTATGGTTATTATTTCTCCGGTGGGGAACATCTGCCAGGCGCCACTGCGGGCGATCTTGCTGTCATCACTGACCAGGGTTTCTCCGGAATAATTCAGGGTTCCGTCTTCGATGGACACATAGCCCTTTTCAATCATTACTTCCATGGTTTCCGATACTGACCATTCTGGATACGCGTTGGTAAAGGAAACGCTCAGGGTCCCTTTATACTCGATCATCAAGTTTTTTGAATACCGGCGCCCCCAGCGGTTGCCTGTCAGGAACGAGATCGACGGAGGACTTTTTCCCTGCCAGGCTAAAAATCGGCGACCTGCGGCCACTGGTCCTCAAACAGCTTGATTTTCTTAACGCCTGGCAGGGAAAAAGTCTGATCTCCTTAGGTTCTCAATGTTCCTGACAGGCAACCGCTGGGGGCTCTAAATCGGCCATTCCATAAAAACTTGATAACCGAGTTTTAGCTTGAATATCAAGCTTTGCTTCGGTTTCCAGCCTTATTCGCAAAGAAGTCTGGTCATCAAACGGTCGGTTAAAACAGCAGTTATCAAGATATATTTTCATGGGTTGAACTTCCGTGAATTTTTTGAAGATCTTACAATAAATATGATAACACTTTTTAAAATTCAGTTCAATTATTAAACTCATTTAATATCCTTCCTGAACGTATTCTTTGGGGTTGACAAACATGTGATTTGTAATTTATATCACATAAAAGGAACTCTACCCTCTAATACCTTTACACTTGTTTATTTTTACCAGAACAAATAAATATAATGAAAATGCATGGACAACAAAGTCGTATTTTCATAACAGCCGTGATTTCAGCTGTTACGGCGATCCTTATCTTTACAGGGGTCAGCCTGGGTGCAGGCCGCCGGGTTATGGGAGAAATTGTCAACCGGAGCATGATCACCCAGGTCCAGCGCCATGACACAGACTCCCTCTGTTCGGCAGAACCGGATATGGCATTATTCGGCGGCGATGCTGTCATTACAGATCAACAGGGGTGGGCCGCCATTTTATTGTCTGATGAAACCCTGGTGCAGATCAACCGGAACACGGTATTTGTGCTCAAGGAAGTAGCGCTTTCTGCCGGCTGGCTTGAAAACAAAGATGGATCAAACCCCCGTAAACCGGTTGACAATTCTACCCTGCAATTAAAAAAAGGGGAAGCATGGTTTAGAAACAAAAATCAAAACATGCAGATCAATATTGAAACCCCGACGGTGAATGCAGGCATCAGGGGAACTGAAATCAACATGACCATCACGCCGGACGAAAAAGTGTCCATTACCATTCTTGAAGGTGAAGTTCTGGCAGAAAACCAGTTTGGATCAATTACCGGACATTCCGGCGAAATCATTACCGCCCTTCCCGGCAAAGCACCGGTCAAAACCCTGCTTGTTCAGCCGGACAACGCTGTTCAGTGGACCATTACCATTCCCACCGGACTGTATGACAATATGGAAAAATCAGCAGATACCCCCCCTGAAATTCTCAACCTGATCCAGTCAAGGCAAATCATAAAGGCTGAACAGCTGCTGAAGCAGGCAATAAAATCAGACCCTGATCAGGCTGATAACTGGACCTGGCTTGCCCTGGTCAGACTGCTCAGGGGAAACCCCCAAAAGGCCCTTGAAGCCGTCCAGACCGCCCTTAACCTGACTCCGGAATCCACACCCGCCCTTATCGTAAAAAGCTATTGCTGTCAGGCAGATTTTGACCTTGAAAAAGCAAAGGAAGCCCTTGAAACAGTGTTAAAAAAGAACCCAAATCATGCCCTGGCCCATATAAACATGGCACGGCTGTGCTTTGGCAGCAGCGAAATCAACAAAGCACACACCCATATAAATGCCGGGCAATCCCTTGATCCTGACAACCCGGATGCCCTGACCTTAAAAGGGTATCTGGCCCTGGCCATGCACGAATACGAAAAGGTCACAAACGCATTCAACCGGGCCATTGCCCTTGACCCGGGCATGGGAGAAGCCTATATGGGACTGGCCCTGTTTCATATGCGCCAGGGAGAAACAGGTTTGGCGTTTAAGGAAATGGCAGCGGCTGTGCTTTTATCCCCCAGGCGATCGGTTTTTGCCAGTTACTGGGCCAAACTGTTCTACCAGATCAGACGGTTTGACAGGGCACTGGAACTGCTTGATCTGGCAGAACACCTTGACCCCAACGATCCCACTCCCCATCTGTACCGATCCATCATTTACAGAGATCTGAATTACCCGGGCAGGGCCATTGCCTCGCTTAACCGGGCCATTGCCCTGAACGACAACCGCGCCGTGTACCGGTCCAGGTTTTTGCTGGACCAGGATTTGGCTGTAAAAAACGTTAATCTGAGCATTATCCATAATCAGCTGGGGCTGTCTGACTGGGCCAGAAACAAAGCCCTTCAATCGGTCAAACAGGATTACCGCAATGCCTCGGCCCATACCTTCCTGGCCGGCGCACTGCTTAACATGGACGGCCGGCTTCGCGCAGGTTCCGGAGAAAACCTGCTGGGGCTGCTGCTTCAGCCTGCCAATTTCAACTCCCTGAACACCTTTCAGGAATACACCTCTTTTTTTGAACAGCCGGATACCACTTTGATCGGCAGCGCCACCCTGGGCAATATGCACCGCTGCAACGGCAGCCTCCTGGTCTTAGGCGCTGTGCCGAAAAACAACTATACTTATAATTTCATGGGAACAAGCGCTTACACCCAGGGCTGGCGGAAAACCAACAAAGAGGCGTACCAGGGCGTAACCGGTTCCCTGAAATGGGACATCACCCCAGAAGACAGCGTCCTTGCCATTGCATCCCATTCCGATTCCGAGCAGAAAGACCGGTATACCAGGCAGTACGAGTATGATGCTGCCTCCCTTCCCGATGACAGAAATGACATCCAGTCCCATTCCATCAAGGCAGGATATCATAGAAAAATATCTAAAACCACGGACCTGCTTTTTCTTGCCAGAATGCAGAAATCCTCCCCAGAATTTTACGCCCACTCCTTTTTCAGAGATGAGGAGATAGACACCATAACCATTACCGCGGCTGACCAGGACATCACCATAAAGGATCTGACCTGCCAGGTTCAGGCCCTTCACACAGCCGGCAGTCATGACATCATCGCCGGTATCCTGTATGAAAAATTCCGGCAGGAAACAGACAACGAGGAGCTGTGGGACCATTACCTTTTTATGACAGACAATTACTATTATATTTATTCCGATGAATTTCAAACCGATACCAGAACAAACGACCGGTTCTTTACCACCTATCTCCAGGACATATGGCATATAACCCCGTGGCTGACCGTGGAAGCCGGTCTTTACTGGGACACCATGAAAATCGAAGCTGTTTTTGGCGGCCCGGATATTCATCATCACATGATAAACCCGAGATTCGGTATGATATTCCGGCCGGACCCGTTTAATACCATACGCCTGGCTGCCTTTAAATACCTGGTTCCCCGTATCACAGAACGGATTGATCCCTTTGATATTGCCGGTGTTCCTGTTTTCAGAAATAATTTTTACGGCACTGAAGCCAGGGAATTTGATTTGATCTGGGAGCATGAATGGCAGAACCTCTATTCCTTTTCAAACCTCTTTTATATTGACAGTGAAGTAGAAAGCGGATTTGCAGACAATACCTGCAGAACATATGATTCCCGGGTAAAGGGAGCCGAACAGAGTTTTAATTGTATTTTAAAAGACTGGGCCGGTGCGGCTGTTGGGTACAGATTTCTGGACATCACCAATGAAAATGCCCCGGCAAGGGACAGATACGACCAGAAATATTTTACCTGCCTGACCTGTGTGTTTCCCTCAGGCATTTTCGGTTCTGCCTGTGAAACCTTCAGGCATATGACCATGAAAAATCATTCTATTTACGATAACGAAGACATGTGGATCACAGATGTCAAATTCGGCTGGCAGTTCCCCG
Source organism: Desulfobacteraceae bacterium (assembly GCA_046482845.1). Classification (GTDB taxonomy): domain Bacteria; phylum Desulfobacterota; class Desulfobacteria; order Desulfobacterales; family Desulfobacteraceae; genus DATFJZ01. The sequence continues at coordinate 13,941 of JAWOEJ010000188.1, forward strand.
GTAAAAAAGGAGAAATCGCGTTTTTCTGCAATAATCTCTTTGACAGCCATTTCAACTGGATCCTGGACGATTTTATTTTCTCCGGCCGGGTACCGGAGAGAGAAATCGGGATCACCCTGTCTTTGATTTTTTAATCCATGAAACAGCCGGCACATCTCAGACTATTCAGCTTTCATCCCCTGGCCAGAAACGGCATTATCTGTGCTGTTTTAATTTTGACTGCTGTCCTTGCTGCTACAGGTCCGGGCAGAGAATTCAACAATTATGCCCAGGATCTGGCCTTTTTAATCCGGGGACCGAAACCGCCCTGTAAAAATATTGTGGTTGTGGCCATTGACGAGGCAAGTTTCGGCGTGATCCAGCAGCAGTGGCCCTGGGACAGGCAGGTTCATGCCGGGCTCATTGAAAATATATATCAGGACGGGGCGGCAGTGGTGGCCCTGGACATTATCTTTGCTGAAACCTCCGATCCAGTTAACGACAAGGCATTGTCCAAAATATTATCCAGATATCCCCAGACCCTTCTGGCCGCGTATTTTGATACCGTCAAAACCAAAGCCTTTGACCGGGAAATCCTTGTCACCCCCCACCCGGACATTGCCGGCAGCAAAGCCCGGACAGGAATTATCAATCTGCCTGTGGACAAAAGCGGCATCATCAGACAATCAGAATTAAACATGAAAACAAATGTTTCCTTTGCCCTTGAAGCCTGCCGATCCTTTAAAGGCAAAAGTAAAAGCGCTTTTGCTGATCTGCCCCGTAAGATCAGAATCAACTACCCTGGCCCGCCGGGCACCTTCCAGTTTGTCTCCTACTACCAGGCCCTTGATTTGTTCCACCTTCCCAGAAATTTTTTTAAGGACAAACTTGTGTTTGTGGGCGCTGCTGCATTAAGCGCGGACCTGTCTATCACCCTTCCCGACCATTTTCCTGTTCCCTGGTCAAGATGGAATGCCGGCTACATGCCGGGGGTTGAAATCCACGCCACAATTGCAGCCAACATCCTACAATCAGATTATATAAGGGACATTGACACCTGGCTGATCTGGCTCTTATCCATTCTATCCTGTTTGTTTCCATGGTATTTCTCCATCATTGAAAAACCGGGTACAATGCTGGCGGCATGGGCTGTAACCAGCACAATTACCGTTACCGGGTTTTATTTTCTGTTTACACGGTTCAATTTTTATCTTGGTCCGGCAGAAATTTTATTTCCCCAGACAGGCATTGCCTTAACATCGTCCATACTGCATTTTTTAAAAATCAGGCAGGAAAAACGCTTTATCCACAAGGCCTTTTCCACCTATGTATCTCCCCAGGTGGTCAGGGAACTCATGGACAATCCCGATCTGCTCACCCTTGGCGGCGGCGAGCGGGAGATTACCGCATTTTTTTCTGACATCCAGGGGTTTACCCGTATTTCTGAAACCATGACCCCAACAGAGCTGGTGGCATTCTTAAATGAATTTTTAAGCCAAATGTGCGATATCATCCTGGCCAATCAGGGCACTGTTGACAAATTTGAAGGCGATGCCATTATTGCCTTTTTCGGTGCACCGGGAATTCTCAAAGACCATGCGCAAAAGGCCTGTAACGCCGTGCTCCAAATGCACAAGCGCCTGGACAGGCTCAATGTTCAATGGACAGAAAAAGGCCTGCCTGAAATTAAAATGAGAATCGGTCTGTGCACGGGAAAGGCCATTGTGGGCAATATGGGCACCCACAAACGAATGGACTATACCATGATGGGAGACACGGTCAATATTGCGGCACGGCTTGAAGGGGCAAATAAAATTTACAAAATTTATTCCCTGGCCGCCGAAAGCACCGTTGACATGCTTGACAACACCATCATAACAAGAAAAACTGATCATATAAAGGTCATCGGAAAAACCACCCCCCTTGCCGTTTACCAGCTCATGGATTTTGCACACAACCTGTCTGAACACCAGATGAATTTAATTCACACCTATGAAACCGGGCTCCACCATTACCAGAAACAGGAATTTAAATCTGCTGCAACATGTTTTTCCTCTGTTTTAAAAACAGCGCCTTCAGACGGACCAGCAGCCGTGATGCTCAAACGGTGCGCCCATTTCACGGCCAACCCGCCGCCCCCGGGCTGGACAGGGATATTTGTTCAGGAAAAAAAGTAGCCGCAAAACCTATTGAAACAAAGGAAAATCTGAAAAAAGAATAGCGGAAGAACTATGAAACCACAAAATACACAGAACACTCAGAAAAAAATAAAAATTCTGTGTTTTCCGTGTATTCCGTGGTTAAAACGCAAACAACTGTAGTTGGAGAAACT
>JAWOEJ010000278.1:0-2569 GCA_046482845.1 Desulfobacteraceae bacterium
GTTAACTTTCATCCTCACCATAAATAGCCATATCCGGATAATATTTTTTTGCGCATTCCTTACAAATGCTATGAGTGAACTCAGCCTCGGAATGATCATGAATATAAGACTCAATCTGGGTCCAGTATCCTTTGTCATTACGAACTTTTTTACAATACGAGCAAATGGGCAAAAGTCCACTCAATCTTTTCACCTCAAGCAAAGCTTTCTCCAAATCCTTGATTACCTTCTCACGTTGCTGTTCAGCAATGATTCTTTGATCCAGGTTTCGACTGTTTTGCAATGCAATGGCTGCCAATTCTCCAAATCCAGTGGCCATCTTAGCATCATTGTCATTAAAATCTGCTGCTTTGTTTGCAAGACCGATGATTCCGACTGTTTTACCTTCTATTATCAGAGGGGCAAACAAAACGTTTTTCAAAATTACATGCCCTTTGGGCATAAAATTGACCCACTCACTATTCATGAAATCATTGTGGTAAACTGTCTTATTGGAATGATATGCCTCTGCCCGCAATCCTCGTATTGGCATGGGTAACTCTGGATTAACATCACAGGGCAACCCCCCGGCCTCAAGAAATAACACTTCATTTTCTTCCCCTGTTTCATTAAGAAGAGCGACATAACCGGAAGTGGCGCCTATCAGATCTTTACAATGATCAAATATTGCACGAGCTGACTCTGTAAAACCTTTTTGCTCCAATACAGCCTTAGATCCATTCATGATTGCATGCAGCTCTTTTTCACGAATGGATGCTTCATGAATGGCTTGGCAAATCAGGTCTACCAATTCATCTTTGATTATTGATTTCTCTTTGAGATCATGGATTTCTTTGATTAATTCTTTTTTTGAAACCTCGGCATTTATTTTACCCATCACAACACAATACCTATTTTTATATTCGATTTGTATTTTTAACCCTTAAGATCCGATTCCAATAAATCGTTGGATAATTATTATTGAGGGCTATCTTTTGTCTGATCCAGTACTTTTCGAACCATTTCAGCCATTTTAGACCTGTCAACCGGCTTCATCAAAAAACCTTTGATACCAATGGCCCCCGATTTTTCTTTGTTAATCCTTTCACTGAATCCGGTACAGATGATTACAGGGATATCAGATCTAATGGCAGCCAGTTCTTCTGCAAGCTGCATCCCGTTTAAATTCGGCATATTCATATCGGTTATGATCAGATCAAAGCAGGATGGATCGGTTCTGAATGCTGCCAAGGCATCCACGCTGCTGGTAAAGCTGGTGACACGGTATCCCAGCCGTTCCAGCATCTGTTTTTGAAGGTAAACAATCGGTGCTTCATCATCCACCAGCAGGATATGTTCCGTGCCTGTGGGATGTGGGATCATTTCTTTTTCAGGTTCAGATTCCTGTGTTTTTTCCATCAGCGGCAGATAGACATGAAAGGAAGACCCTCTTCCCACCTCACTGTGAACCTTGATGTCCCCGCCATGGGCTTTGATGATGCCATATACGGTTGCCAGGCCGAGCCCGGTGCCTTTCCCTTTTTCCTTGGTCGTAAAATAGGGGTCAAAGATTTTGTTTATAACAGCAGGGTCAATGCCGGTACCTGTATCAGATATCGACAGAACTGCATATCTGCCGGATGTCATATTCAGGGTGGGGTCATCCTTGCTCAGGAAATCGGTCTCTTTGAGTTGAACTGTTATGGTCCCACCGGTGGATTCGACTGCATGATAGGCATTGGTAATAAGGTTCATGGCAATCTGGTGGATTTGGGTCGGATCTGCCATCACTGGTTTGCAGTTGGTCAAGATATCCTTTGTAATTGTGATATCCGCCGGAATGGTGACGCGGCAGAGTTTTAAAACTTCTTTGAGAATTTTTTGGATATGAACCGGTATTTTGTGGTGTTCCGACTGTCGGCTGAAGGAAAGGATTTGCTGGACCAGTTCTCTGCCCCTGGTGCCGGCGGTGTATATTTCATGCAGATTATGATACTCCAGGGTATCAGAAGGAAAATCACCCAGCATCATTTCCGACAGCCCCACAATTGGAAATAAAATATTATTGAAGTCATGGGCAATGCCCCCGGCCAGGGACCCTATAGATTCAATTTTCTGGGTCTGGATGAGATGTTCCTGAAGTTTCTCCCGTTCCGCTTCTGCCTGTTTGCGCTCGGTAATGTCCTGTCCAATTCCTATAAGTGTGGTATTACCATCCAATTCCAACGGAGTAACTTGCAACAACAAAATTTTAATCTTACCATTTACGAGATAATAGGTCTCCAAACTCTTAATGTCTGAAAAATTCGCATGTTCTTTTTGGGTTTCTTTAAGATTTTCAGGTGGAGTGGTATCATAAACCGATTTTCCAATCAGCTGCTCTCTGTTACATTCCAAGAAATCGAGGGCTGCCTGATTGGCGTTGATATATGACCTGCTTTTTTCATCTACCATGAAGATAGGCGTTTGAGCATCTGAAAACAGTGTGCGGTAGAGTATTTCATTTCTTTTTAACTCATTCTCCGCTTGTCTGCGCTCGGTAATATCTGTCATGAAACATAAAACGGCGGGCCTTCCATTCCATTGGAAC
>JAWOEJ010000003.1:0-32974 GCA_046482845.1 Desulfobacteraceae bacterium
TGGCGGCGGCAGGAACACCGGCGGGAATGTTGGAGCCGATGATCCGGTTGTCCATCATGGCCTGGGCACTTGGGGTATAGCCTAAATATTCCAGAACCATGTCTTTTTCAGGATCAATACCAAGGGCCTTGAGGATGGTTCTGCCGGACCCTTCAGTGCCGGAGCCCCGTTTACCGATGGAGAATTTTTCACCCTGGATATGGCCCAGATCCGAGATCGTGCCGGTTTTGACAGCTTTTTTAATCAGGGAAAAATGTTCCAATTTTCCCACAGCATGGTGATGGATCTGAAATCCTTTACCGGTTTCCCCTTGTAGGGTCCCATGCCCTGATAGGCGTTCAGTCCGAACAGGGACTGGAGGATGGCCATCTGGGCTTCCTTGTTTTTGAGCATCTGGACATTTTCCCCGGAACCGGCAGAGTTGATGGCAGTTACAGTGATACCGTGTTTTTTAGCGAGTTTGATGCTGGACAGGGTGCCGATGGCAACGCCCACGGGATAATAGGTTCCCCCGGTGGTGGCTGTGGTCAGGATCAAACTTTCCCCGGCCTGTGATAATGCTGGATTAAAACAAAAACACACAGCCGCTGTGATACAGGTGACGAGCACTTTCTTGAACATCTCAACCTCCTTTTAAACCTTAATATAATGTTTTTATCGCACCTTTGGGACTTTACACCCAGAGATGCGTGTGGTATACCGCACATAAATAGTCAGATGTCAGACATCTATTCTTTAATAGATGACAGCAGGTATTGTCAACATATTTTTTAACTGCTGGTTTTTTTTTAACTGCTGTTGAGAAGGATCATATGCGCTATCCAGATTATATTGAGGCTCCATTTCCTTTTCCCCCCTTTTCCCGGGTCGAAATGCGCTACCCTGGAACGGCCCTGGCCGATCCGGTAAAGGAACTTGAAAGCCAGTTGGTCCGTGCGCTTGACCGGGCAGATGTCAGGGCCGGTCAGCAGGTGGCCGTTGGCGTGGGCAGCCGGGGCATTGCCAATATCTCATCATTTGTGGCCGCCATCTGCCAGTGCATCAGGGATAAAGGGGCTGAGCCTTTTATCATTCCAGCCATGGGGAGCCACGGCAGCGCGACCTCACAAGGTCAGGCCCAGGTCCTTGAACACCTTGGCGTTACGGCAGATTCATGCGGGGCTCCGGTTTGTCCGGACATGGCTGCCACCCGGATCGGCACGGCCCTGGATGGGGAGCCGGTTTATTTCAGTACCCAGGCCCTGAAGGCGGACCACACTGTTTTTATCAACCGGATCAAGCCCCACACCAAGTTCAAGGGGCCCATGGAAAGCGGGCTGTACAAAATGATGGTGGTTGGCCTGGGCAGGCATAAAGGGGCTCTGGTCTTTCACAACATGGCGCTGAAATACGGATTTTACACCCTGCTTAAAGCCATGGGGGATGTGATCATTGAAAAATCCAATGTCAGTATTGCCGTGGGCGTGGTGGAAGACAGCCTGGACAGGACCATGGCTGTATCGGTTATACCGGCGCAGGAGATTTTTGACCGGGAACCGGGTCTTCTTGAAACGGCCAAAGCCAATTTTCCCAGACTGCCTTACAGGGACCTGGATGTGCTGGTCATCCGAAAAGTGGGAAAGGAGATCAGCGGATCAGGCATGGACCCCAACGTCACCGGCCGAACCTTTGATTTTATGGAAGACGATTTTTCTCAAAGCCTGAGTGTAAAACGGGTCGTGGTTCTTAATTTGTCCCCTAAAACCGCAGGCAACGGCATCGGCATTGGAAATGCCGACATTATTACGGAAAAAGTATTCCAGGGTCTGGACTACGAGGCCACCCTCATGAATGCCCTGACCGCTGTTTCCCTGCGAAAGGCATTTATACCGGTGCGGCTGCCCACTGAAGAAAAGGCCATCCAGGCGGCCTGTCAGACCATCGGTCCCATAACCCCGCAAGACCTCAGGATCGTAATCATTGAGGATACTCTTCACGCCACCCGGTTCTGGGCCAGCCATGCACTGGCTGATCAGACCCGAAAAATTCAAGGTGCCAGGGTGCTTGAGGACATCCGGCTTAGATTTGATTTTAGGGGAGATCTGATATTTGATTAAGATGAGCTTTACTTTTACTTGGTTATCAATTTTTTATGGAAGGGTCGAGCGCCACCCTCAGCGGTATTCAAGAAACTTGATGATCGAGTTTTAGGAGAATCTATGATGTTTCACAGTATTGACCCTGCACTCTGGTGGCAGCTGCCGATTCTGTTTCTGGCTGGAATTGCTGCCGGCCTTCTCAATGTCCTTGCCGGCGGCGGGTCCCTTCTGACCCTGCCGCTGCTGATCTTCATGGGGCTGCCCAGCAGCATTGCCAATGGCACCAACCGGGTAGCGATTTTTTTCCAGAGTCTTTTTGCCATCCGCGGCTTTCGCAGCCGTGGTTATTTTCCCCTTGAGCTGACCCTGCTGTGCACGCCACCTGCACTTTTCGGCAGCTGGCTCGGTGCCGGTATTGCCATCAATATGGACGATCTTTTATTCAAACAGATACTGGGTATCATTATGATCGGTGTATTGATATTCACCATAATTGATCCCATGAAACGGGTGTCCCAGGGGAAGGTTCATTATGGAACAGGGCGTAAACTGGTGCTTTTTGTCTCCTTCTTCTTTGTGGGTGTTTATGGCGGTTTTGTTCAGGCCGGAGTCGGGTTTATCATTATCAGCGCGCTGCTGGTCCATGGCCTTGACCTGGTACGCATTAATGCAGTGAAAGTCTTTGTGATTTTTTTTTACACGGCTGTTGCCCTGGGGGTCTTTGTTTATCACGATCAGATTAATTACATCCTGGGAATCGGTCTTGCCGCGGGTAATTCCATCGGGGGCATGCTGGCCCCAAAGATTGCAGTGGCAAAGGGCCATGACTGGATTAAGAAGGTTGTCAACGGGGCTGTACTTGTTTTTGCCATAAAACTGCTCTTTTTCTCCTGAGGAACACCTGCCGGGAATACTATATCAGGGACTGAATCTCTTTCATCCACAAACGAACTCGCCACCCCTTGCTACCCCGTTGTCTGCTGTAATCAGCAACCGGGTGCGCCGGGAGATGCTCAAGGCCGTCTCCCTCCCCGTGGGCAATGCTCCCCTGTACCAGGCCTTCAAAGATACCGGCTGGTAATGATAAGAGTCAAGATCCGAATTTGTCTACATTTCCCATATATGTTCCCCGATTTCCTTGTGAGTAGCAAATTCCTGGGTCTCATTTCCTCTCTTGAGTAAAATTACGTTATTAGAGATTTCTATCGTTATTTTTTCATCCGGTGTTCTCTGTCTTAGAATATTTGCCAATAACAGGGCCTTCTCAATACCGTCACCTTTCCAGAAATTCCATATCTCATCGGGTTGAGCAAGTCTGCCAGGGTCATCATATATTGATTCATCAGGCATTTCATGGATCTGGACAATGACCTCCTCGATTTCTAATGGCCTGCAGGCTTCAATGGAAACGGGATTTCGCTCCATTGCGGCAAAAATGAAAGGTTTATGCTCTGTTCGGTTCAGGTCACGGTAGGCATAGAACGCCATATCCGCCATTGCATTCTCTTCGCGTATATCTTCAAGTCGTTCAATGATCTCTTCCCGATTCATATCCAGATGAATACCAAGGGGCGCCTGACCTGATATAAACGTTTTATCTTCCGGGTCAGGGAGCCTCGGATCCGTATTTGCAAATGCGATCAGGCTTGCAATATAAATTTGAGAGTCCTTACAATCCGGTGGGAATAATTTTTTAAAATCCGCAATCTCCTCGGATTCCATTGAATCCATGCGGTGCTGCATGACAAAATCTTCAAGCCTATTAAGTTCCATACGTCCGGGGATTGGAGCAGGCTGAAATTCCTCTTCCGCTATTTCTCCCATCAGCTTCTCTCTGGTGTTATCGTTAATTCTGTAGGGGCTGCCATGCTCATAAGCAAAAACCCTTTCAATGCGGATATAGCGATCCACGTTACGAAGCGGCCATTTTATCTGAAAACACTTCTGAAAATCACGGTCATGTCTTAAAAAATTACTAAATATGCTGCTGTCTATCTCTGCTTTAAGAAAACTTCTCAACTGGCTGGAAAAATGCGCATAAACGTCTGGATTGATAGTTGCCTCTTGATATGTTGTATGTATGATACCGGTTTCATGCCCCACAATAGTAACTCGCTCGTTTTCAAGAGCCCTGCGGGCCTGAGCCGAGAGGGCCGTACCATTATACCACATGTTTTTTGTAACCAGTCTGCGGTTGTTTGTTAGAACGCCATCTTCGACATCTATAAAGTTTTGGGCATGGAGAGGGGTCCCCATCAGGTAGATATCTTTTAAAGGAATACGTCCGATAATGAAAAGGGCTGCGGCATAGAGTGCGGCCAGAGAAACACATTCTCCCGCGCCGGTCGTATAGGCTTCCTTATATTGAAAAGCATCCATGGCCTCAACCGTCTCTGTTTTCCAGTAAGGGATTACATTTACATCAAATTTATCCAGACCAAAGTGGGTGCGTATATCTATATCAAAATAATACTTATCCCCCCCATAACCAAAGAGCGCATTTGATTGTGCAAGTGTGTCTTCATTGATAAAATTTTTAAATCGGGCCAGCTCCTTTTCTTTTTCAGTCAACCCCCACGTATGCAGGTCCAGATTAAAAACATAATGGTCCATAATATATTGCTTCAGTCGCTGGATTCTCCGATAGGGTTTCATCCTTTCAAAACCCGCAAACCAGGGATCATTCTGCCAGAGCCAGATGCGTGGTGACATGATATTTGCGAGAACAAGGCTGTACAATAATTCCGGGAATATGAACAACTCCATATCGGAAAGGGTAATTGCCGATGATTTCCGCTCCAGGTCTTTTATATTATTCAATATTTCTTCTCCTTTTGGTGCCAACCAAGATCAATTAGATCCGAAAGCTTTTGTTTAGGGATCTGGAAGAAAATAATCCACGTATATTGCGCAGAATTTTTGTTCGTCTTCAAGGCGCGGTAATGGGGGGCATATTGAAATATGTCCCATTGGCGCAACGCAGGAGACGGGCAAAAAGACAAGCAAGATGCTTGGATTATTTTTTGGAAGATCCCTTAGCATTCATGGAAATTTCATTTTATGTATCTTTGAGCATTAATGTTCGCTTCAGTGGGATACATCCTTTTGAGAGTCGACCTTTACACCCCAAACCCTCAATTCACTGTATTATACTAATACCATTTTTTCAGTACCAAACTCAAGAAAGTTTTTTTCTCTGCTAAAGCAGCAGTCGCGTTATTGATTAATATTTTGGAAGGGTGTTACAATATTTGCAAATTAACAACCGGGTTGTTAAGATTGATGCATAATCAAATCATTATTAACGGTTTAAAGCAAACAGGGGAGCAATATGAGAATAGCTGTTATTTCAGATATTCATGGTAATCTTGAAGCATTTACAACCGCTTTAAAAGATATTGATTTACAGGCTGTAGATAAAATCATTTCTCTGGGGGATAATATTGGATATGGTGCAGATTCCGAGGCTGTTATTCAGCAAATGATCGCATACAGGGTTTTATCAATTCTGGGTAATCATGAACTTGCCTGTGTAAATAAAAAAGTGTACAAGTGGTATCTCGGGGATGTGAAAAAATCCCTGGATTACACCCTGTCCAAATTGTCATCATCCTCAATTAACTATTTAAAGGGGTTGAGTATTAATCTTTCTCAGTACCAGGCTTTTTTTGTCCATGGGTTCTGGCCGGATTCTGTTCGACATTACCTTCACCAGATTCCCGACGCTCAATTGCTCAATGTGCTCAGACAGCTAAAAGAATCAATTTGTTTTTTAGGGCATACCCACAGGTTAAGCCTTGTTTTCTCTGAACATGGCCAGGTTCAGATCCACCCATTGAATCCAGGCCTGGTTCAGCTTAAAAAGGATAAAAAGTATATGGTTAATGCCGGCAGTGTAGGCCAGCCGCGTGACAATGACCCAAGGGCTAAATATGTGATCTGGGATACAGATAAACATTGCCTGGACATTCGATACCTGGACTATGACAATCAAACAGCAGCCAGAAAAATAATAGAGGCAAACCTGCCTTTACGATATGCTGAGGTGCTGGACCCAGATATAAAGGTATAAGAATACGTCCCGTCTATTTTACCGAACAAACCCCTTTTACATAATTATTATCGAAAAAATCATTGCAGGTCACAAATCCCATCTCAACATCAATGCTCCAGGCAGATTTTTTTGAACGGGTATCACTGCTCCAGAGCCACTTTTGATCGGCTGAGAACATAGGTTCCAGGCAAAAATAGTCAATAGATAAAGGCGCTAACAATGACAGCAATTCATTGATGGTTGGTAATCGCCAGCTTTGATATCTACCCGTTTTTGATTCAGAAAGTATCTGGATATATTTCTGTGTCTGGTGCCATGTTAAAGGATACCTGGAACCAGATTGCTGCCAGATCAAATTGGTTTCCTGGTCAATAATCACCTCATTGTTTATTTTTTGAAATCTGTTTTCAACAAAGACCTCAGGCTGATTAAGATCATCCAGATTAAAAACATTCCTTGCATGTTTTGCAAGTATCCTGGATGGTTCAGACCTGATGGGCAGGTCTGGTTTGACTCGAAAAGCGGCATTGTTTTCCGGATCAACATCTTCCGGAGCAAAGCACTGCTTTTGTCTGGCATCTTTATATGACTCAGAAAGCAGGTTTAATTCTTCTGACATTTCAGCTGCTGTCTGGAATCGGTCATCTGGATGAACAGCAATGGCTTTGGAAATGAACTGGTCACATTCCTGATCTAACAGCGGATTTAATTCACTGGGCAGGGCAGGGGGGGTGCCAGGCAGATGACCTGTTACCATGCGGTACAGGATCACCCCTGCAGAATAAAGATCAGCCCTATGATCAACTGTTTCAGGAGAATCAATCTGTTCAGGTGCACTGTAAAAAGGTGTTCCAATGTCCAGTTTTCCTGCATTAAAAGATTGTTTTTCTCCCCTTCGTTTGGAAAGACCAAAATCAACAATTTTCACAGTTCCCATATCCGAGAGCATGATATTAAAGGGTTTGATATCCCGGTGAATGATATCTGCCTCATGAAGACAGCAAAGCCCTTCAAGAATCTGGGTCAGATAATGGCAGGCCTTTTCAAATGACACTTTTCTGGATAAACGGTCTGCCCAATAGGATTCACCTATAAGTTGTCCTATATTCCTGCAATAGTATTCCATCAGGTAAAACAGGTCATTATCAATCTCTTCAAAGCTCCAGATGTCTACTACATTTGGGTGCCGGATATTTGCCACCATCTGTGCCTCATGGACAAACTGGTCTTTGAGCTGTGTTAACCCTGCTTTTTTTATCAAGGCTTTGCCTGGGGCAAACAATTTTAAAGCCGCAGTTTTTTCAAGTATCGGGATTGTGACACGATAAATTTGACCCATGGTTCCACTGCCAAGACGTCCTTTGACCTGGTATTTACCGATATATTTGCTGTTTTTTTTCTGCACCTGACCTCTCCCCATTTTGATCCCTGCCTGCATCAGCCAGTTCTTTTACTTCATCAGGATACCTGCATCCAACACATTTTTCAGCAGCCCTGGTACCATCTCGTCTTTTGGAAGCGTTGTGCGCATTCAATGGCTGCTTTATTCAGTTTCCCTGTTTTATCATCTGAATATACATCACAAGAATCTATACTTGCAACGATTGATAGCATCAATTTCCTTTTTCCTTTCTGACCAGTACCGCAATGTTGACCGGGCAACGCCGTTCTTTAGCCTTTTTTTGTTTCCACGTGGATACCTTGAGGTATTAAATACCAATTTTTAAATATTGGTATTTACAATTTTTCTTTTTGTTGTTAAATTATGGATACAACTAATTTGAAATGAAAAACCTGATACTCGATTATCAAGTTTTTTGAATACCGCTGGGGGCGGCGCTCGGCCCTCCCATAAAAACTTGATAACCGAGTGATAGGATTCTATTGGTCATGAAGATACCGGTTACGCCACCTGATTTTATAAAAATTATTAAAGAGAAACATGATCTTTTTAGTAAGGCTTTCAATGCAAGTATAACTGATGAGAAAGGCAGGTATCTCCATTGGGACAAACTTAGACACTTGACACCACCAGGCGATTTTACAAGCGAAGAATGGTGGGCCGTCATTAGATTCAAAAGACAGAATTTGTTCACAAAACTCCCATTGTTCGATAAAACTGGTGAGACGTTTAAATTTTGCACACCAGACGCTGTCAATCGTGATCTGCACTGGCTTGACATGAATGCCGCTGGAACTGTTTCAGCAAACCAACCAGTCACAAATCAAGGTATGCAAAAGACATATCTCATCAAATCTCTCGTGGAAGAAGCCATAAACTCCAGCCAACTGGAGGGAGCTGCCACTACAAGGCATGTTGCCAAAGAAATGATTCGGCAGGGGCGAGATCCTAAAGATAAAAGCGAACAGATGGTTTTGAACAATTATCACGCCATGCAGTTCATAAGAGACTTTAAAGAGGATGAATTAACCCCTTCTTTTCTTTTTGAACTTCACCGGATATTAACCGAAAAGACATTGGACCTTTCAGACAAAGCAGGCGTTTTCAGGTCTGAAAATGATAACGTGTATGTAACAGATAGAACCAGCTCCACCGTATTACATTCTCCACCACACGCCTCAGAACTGAACAAAAGAATAGAAACGCTATGTAGCTTTGCCAATGAAACATCTATTTCGACATTTATTCACCCTGTTATCAGGGCTATTATACTTCACTTCATGTTGGCATATGAACATCCTTTTGTTGACGGCAATGGCAGAACTGCAAGGGCCTTGTTTTACTGGTCAATGATTAATCAAGGGTACTGGCTGTCAGAATTTATATCCATATCCCGAATAATTAAACTGGCTCCTGTCCAGTATGGCAGGGCGTTTTTGTATACGGAAACTGATGATAATGATGTTACTTATTTCATAATTCATCAACTTGAAGTCATTAGAAAAGCCATTCAAGACCTTTATACTTATCTGGAAAAAAAGACAAAGGATATTGAAGATGCACAGGAAACATTACAGAATGCCAAGCACATTGGCGGCAAATTAAACTTCAGGCAACTGGCGATTCTCCGCCATGCGTTAAAACATCCAAGGTTTATCTATAATATTAACGAACATCGCAACTCGCATGGTATTTCTTACGAGACAGCAAGAAAAGATTTGCTCTACATGTCTGACAAGTTGAATCTTTTAAATAAACTAAAAGAAGGGAGAACTTTTATTTTCATTTCACCTTCAGATCTCGAGGAACGGATTAAAAAAAGTTAAGGGGCAAAATTCAAGTTTCATGGTTTGTTGTGATGCTGAGCATCATGTGGGTTATATAGAAATTTGTAAGCCGGGACAATTAAATTATTTTGCAAAAAAACGTCATAATTAACAGGGAAGCATCGTCATATTATATGAAAATACGATTATAACAGATCAAGGATGGAGAAAGAATATGTCAAAGAGCGTGTACGGCCATTACGAGAAGGACCAGGACATATTCAAGGATTATTTTTACCTGTAAAGGATTGAATCATGACCAGGCAGCAGAAAACGGATTTCAGAGTAGGGGACATCATATACAAGGATTATGAAATGCAGGATTATGAGGTGTTAAAAACAGGTTCAAAAGTTAATTCTACAAGGAGGTCTATGAGAAAAAGTTATAGCTGATATGTATTTGATTTTTATCGTGTCACCAGTAAAGATTGACAGAATAATCTGAAAACACACTGTCTTTGCTGACCAAAAACAGCTTTTCCTCAACCGCCTGACAGATCAGCAATCTGTCAAACGGATCACGGTGGTGCATCGGCAGATTATCCAGCATGTAAATATGACCAAGTGTGACCGGCAGGATCTGAAGGTTGTTAATGTTCTGTTGATTGTCAATCAGATAGCTTAAAGGATGCGTCAGCCTCATCTTGCCAATCTGAATTTTGATCTGCATTTCCCATATGCTTACCATACTCAGAATAAGACTGTTTTCACTGTTTTGACAGACATCAAGAACTCTTTCCGACAAATTTTCAGGCTTGTCCGACCACCAGATGAATGTATGCGTATCAAGAAGCAGTTTCATTTTTCCCCCAGCCAGAATTCATCGGGCAGAGGGTCGTCAAAATTTTCACTTGTCCAAATTTCTCCCCTGTTCAAACCCGGAATTCTCTTTCTGTCTGATTCGGCGGTTATCGCTGTCAGTTTTGCAAACGGTTTGCTGTTTTTTTCAATAATAATTTCATCACCTTTCGAAATCATGATCAGAATTTCAGGTATCCTTGCCTGTATATCGTCTGCCGTAATAATCTTAGTCGCCATATCGGTAACTCCTTTTTCAAATTCAAAATTTCTGAATTCTCAGATCTCAAGGTTTGTTCTTTGAAATATAATGAGACTGTTTAAAAATGTCCAATATATCCTATAACCGAGAAACTTTCAACAAGCTCGGCATAGCCTGCAAGCAATCCGAGGCAGGCATCCAGGTCCCGATAAGCAATTGGTGGAAAGTGAAGGGGAGGTTTGTGCTGTTATTGTTCTCAAATTTGTCATATTCTGAATGCCATTGTGCTCCTCTTTATATACCATTTACATTTTGATTCCTATGAATACCGGGGATTTTTGAAAAAAATTTATGTGAAATTTCTTGAGAAAGTATTCATCGATCTTTCGGCCGGCATCGAATACAAAAGGTGTTGAAATCGACAAAAAAACAGAGGGGTTATGCATAGTAAAAATATCAAAAAATTAGTTGATAAGCAATTGAAAAGAGAATACCCAAATTGGATCAGAATCTATTCAGACCTGGACTGTGATTGCGGAAAACGAAGAAACAAAAGAGATAAGTATCCATATGTTGTAGGACATCGGTTTCATACATTAGCAGCACGAAAAGTGCCGCTGGTTTTCCCAAAGAGCAGAAAAAGGCAGCTGGAAAAAAGACTTTGGCTTTCTATTTACCATTGGTGTTTTTATCATTGTAATGGCCATTCTCTTTTTCAATGAACAGGATAAAAAGCAGTCGTCTCATACCGAAACCACCGGTCAAAGCCATGAGCTGGATACTCAAATATCGGTTTCCTCGGGATTAGAACGGTCAAATGTTATTTTTATTTCAAATGTCGGCAATAATACGACTGTCCATGCGCTTGGAAAAGCAGGCGCAGATCCGTATTCTTTTTCAGGGGACTATTATCTTCTTATGCAAAAGGCAGTAAAAGCGTTTCAGAGGAAAAACGGCCTCACCGTTGACGGCAAGCTTGGATCAAACACCTGGTCAAGGCTGAGGATTGAGGCCGGGCTGGCAAAACCGGAACCTGTCCATGAGCCTGGTGATACCTGGCGGGAGCTGACACCTGGAACGGTTTTTGCCGGCCGTTGCCAGATGGAGAAGCAACTGGGCCAGGGGGGGCATGGGTGAAGTGTAACTGGTTCAGGACCAGAAGCTCAACGACCGGGAGACCGCACTGAAGTTGATAGCCACTACCCTGACCCGGGACAGAGAGGCAGGAAGACGGTTTATTCAGGAAGTGGATGCCTCCCAGCGGCTGCGGCATGAAAACATTGTGGATGGAAAAGCAGATGAAGTTCAGAGGACTTTCAAATTTTACAAAAAAAATTGTAACCGGTTTTCCTGTCAGCAGAGCCAAAACAGGTATCTGCTCCTGCGGTTTGAGCGACAAAGGATTAAAACGGGATAACAATGAAGACACCTTTCTCATTGTTGAAAACGACAGGAACGGGTGTGATACCAAGACATTGGGCAGCATGTATGCCGTGGCCGACGGCATGGGCGGGCATTGTGCAGGGGAAACAGCAAGCAGAACAGCCTGTGAAAGCCTGATGGCCTACTACAGCAACAGCAGGTCCAGTGCGGAAGATCTCTCCTATAGACTTTCACGGATGTTTGCCAAAGCAGACAGGGATATTTTTGAATTGTCACAGGAAGATCCCGGAATGGCAGACATGGGCACCACTTTATCGGTCCTTGTCATCAGGGAAGACAGCGCTTACATCTGCCATGTGGGCGACAGCCGCATTTACAGATTGCGGGAGGGCCGCACTCCTGAAGAAGCATGCAGAACCTTGATCACCGCGGCCCTTGACAACGGCGGAGAGGACAATATTACCGTGATTGCAGTGTTTATTTAAAAAAAAGGCAGCAACAATTATCTTAAAAACAAAGGGGAAAGTAAAAATGCAATATCCATTACCTGAAAGAATTGGAGAACCGGAAAGAGGACTGGTACATGTTTTTTGACATGCTCGATAATTCACCAGAGCCCACAGTGCGTATGAAAAAAGCAGCGGAAAAATATCTGGATATCCTCTCCCAATTTCCACATGGTGTTCATTGGGTTTCCGGCTGTGGTGTTTGCATATGTCTGTTGTCTTAATGTAGATTCATAGCCTGCTGAAAGATGATTTTCAAATCAATTGGCCTGTAATTTATAAGGCTTGATTAGTATTTCTGCTGAAATCCCTAAGCCTTCTTGTAATTTTCTTATCATATTCAGAGATAATGATTTTTTTTTATTAAGTATTTCTGAAACCCGCGCCTTTGATCCAAGCAGTGGCTCCAAGTCTTTACTGGATAAGCCCTGACTTTCAATTTGATGAAGTATAGCTTCAACAGGATCAGGGTGAGGAATATGGAAGTGCTTTTCCTCGTAGGATTCTATCAGTGTCACCAATATTTCCAACCTATCCCCTTCCGGTGAATTCGGCGTAGCATTCATCATTAGCTTTTCGACTTCCTGTAAAGCCTCTGAATAGTCTTTGTCAGTTTTGATAGGTTTGATTTCCATAATACAATACCACCTATATAGTGTCTGAACGAAAACCCCGTGTTTGGGCGAAAACGTGTCCAGCTGCAAGGCGCAAAAAAGTTTGAAACCGGAGTGTACTCAGGTACATGAGGATTTCAAACTTTTGCAGCAACGCAGCAGATGGGTGCGTTTTCGTTCAAACACTATATAGTTGTAACGTCTATATTGTCATATTCGTTATGAGTGCCAACAAAACGAATATAGACAATACTGAATTCATAATTGAGCGCTGCAATAATACGATACTTATTTCCAATTATTCTCATTAAACTCGGTTATCAAGTTTTTATGGAAGGGCCGATTAAGAGCCCTCAGCGGTTGCCTGTCAGGAACATTGAGAACCTAAGGAGATCAGACTTTTTCCCTGCCAGGCGTTGCGACAATCAAGCTGTTTGAGGACCAGTGGCCGCAGGTCGCCGATTTTTAGCCTGGCAGGGAAAAAGTCCTCCGTCGGTCGCTGTTCCTGACAGGCAACCGCTGAGGGCGGCGCTATTCAAAAAACTTGATGATCGAGTTTTACCGTTGATTTTATCATAAGCCGGTTATATAATAAAGAGTTATGGAAATTTACCCCAGAAAATACGATGTAATTGTTGTGGGGGCAGGACACGCAGGGTGCGAAGCCGCCCTTGCCGCAGCCGGAATGGGCTGTTCTACACTTCTTGCCACAATTGACCTTGATAAAATTGCAGCCATGCCCTGCAGTCCTTCCATTGGTGGAATGGCAAAGGGACAGCTGGTTAAGGAAATTGATGCCCTGGGGGGGGCAATGGCCGAAGTATCCGATGCCTCAGCCATACAATACCACACGCTGAATACAAGCAAAGGCCCTGCTGTACATTCCACCCGGACCCAGAATGATAAATTCAAATACCAGCAGACCATGAAATCAAGGATTGAAACATCAGACCATCTGGATTTCAAGCAGATCATGGTGGAAGATCTGATTCTGGAAAACGGCCGGGTAAAAGGCGTTGTAGAACGGACCGGGTATGGATTTTCAGCCAGGGCTGTTATCCTGGCCACAGGAACATTTTTAAAGGGAGTTGTCCATATCGGCAGCAACACCATTGATGCCGGCAGAGCAGGAGAGCTTTCCTCTGTCTCCCTTGCTGTTTCCCTGGCAGACGCAGGGTTTTCTCTGGGAAGAATGAAAACGGGCACGCCCCCGAGGCTTCACCGGGCCACCATAGATTTCTCCTGCTTTTCAATTCAGAATTCTGACCCAGACCCCAGGCCGTTCTCCTTTTCAACCACAAAAATTGACAATCCCATGCTGCCAAGTTATATTGGCCACACCAATGAAAACTCCCATGCCCTGGTTAAGCGAAACATCAGACATTCTGCCCTTTACGGCGGCAAAATCATTGGAAAGGCGGCCCGGTACTGCCCTTCCTTTGAAGATAAGGTTGTAAAATTTCCCCATAGACAGATCCATCAGATCATTCTGGAGCACGAGGGCATCCATACCGAAGAAATATATGCCAGCGGCCTTGGCAACAGCCTGCCCATGGAACTCCAGCTTGAATTTGTTCATTCGGTAAAAGGTCTGGAAAAGGCAGAGATCATGCGGCCCGCCTATGCAATTGAATACGACTTTGTTAATCCACAGCAGCTCAAACCCACACTGGAAACCAAAAAAATAAAAGGGCTTTTTTTTGCCGGTCAGATAAACGGCACATCAGGTTATGAAGAAGCCGCCGGTCAGGGATTGTGGGCAGGCATAAATGCCGCATGCCAGATCCAGAAGCGAAGCCCGTTTATCCTTGACAGATCTGAAGCATATCTTGGCGTGATGATTGACGATCTTGTCACCAAGGGCACAAAGGAGCCCTATAGGATGTTTACCTCAAGGGCTGAGTACCGGTTGATGCTCAGGGAAGACAATGCTGACCTCAGGCTGTCAGAAAAAGGATACAGTCTTGGTCTTATTAGTAAAGAGACCTTTTTAAAAGTCTGCGAAATAAAACAGTCTGCAGCAGATGAAAAAAAAAGAATCAAAAACAGCATTGTAAAACCCACCCCGGACGTTAACAAATGGCTGGCATCAAAAAACAGCAGTCCAATTACCACTGGAATTAAGATGGACCAGATCCTTAAACGGGCCGGCATGGATTATTCAGCTGTTGACGTCCTTGCCCCCCGTCAGGAACTGCCCCTTCATCCCAGAGCCAGACAACAGGTTGAAATTGACCTTAAATATGAAGGGTATATTCTCAGGCAATTGAACGAAATAAAAAAATTCAAGGATATGGAAAAAATTAAAGTCCCCAGGGGCCTTGATTTTAAAAAAATTCACGGCTTATCCAATGAATTAAAGGAAAAACTGGCAGAAATAAACCCGGAATCCCTTGGTCAGGCATCCCGCATTGAAGGAATGACACCTGCGGCGATTTCAGTTCTAATGGTGGCCATTAAAGGGGCATCCAGAAAAAAAAAGCCTGATCGACCCGTTTTTTTACAATCTTGACACCCTGAATTTACAGATTATTATATGAACACAATCAAAACCAGTCAGGTATTTCATAGAAAATATCAAGCGCTTCAGGCGCAAAACTAAAAATAAAACACAGCAGCTTCAGTAATGTGCGGCATAAACAGTATAACTCGATGATCAAATTTCTGAGGCTGATTTCTGGAGAACGGTGTCAGGCATGCTTTTAAACTTTCATGGCCTGAGCGGCCGCAATAAATCATGAAAGCCATCAGGTGTCAGTAACCTGCAGGAAAAAATTTGTAATGGTTTACTGGAAACTGAGTACTGACGGCTGACGGCTGATGGCTTTCAAATAAAGGATAAAAAAATGGCAGAAACGGACTATTATAAAATTCTCGGTGTAAGCAAAGATGCCTCTGATTCAGAAATAAAAAAGGCATACCGTAAACTTGCCCTTAAGTATCATCCTGATAAAACCAAGGGGAACAAAGAAGACGAAGCCAAATTCAAAGAAATCAGTGAGGCCTACGCCGTGTTAAGCGATAAGGAAAAACGGCAGCAGTACGACACTTACGGATCAGCTGATTTTCAGCAAAGATACTCCCAGGAGGATATTTTCCGCAACTTTAATATGGGAGACATCCTCAGGGAATTCGGATTTGGCGGCGGCAGCTTTTCCTCCACCCGGCAGGGAGGGATGGGAGGCAACCCCTTTTTCAATGGAATGGGGGGCGGTGGATGCCAGAGAAACAGAAGAAACATAAAAGGAAATGATTTTGAATATGAGGTCACTCTGTCTCTTGAAGAAGTGCTAACAGGGACCAAAAAAACCGTTCATATCAATCACGGCAGCATTAATGATTCCATTACCGTTACCATTCCCAAAGGAATGACCACTGGAAAAAAAATACGGGTTCAGGGAAAAGGCGATGCCAGCCCTTTTGGCGGAGAGAGAGGAGACCTTTTTATAAAATCCAGGGTGTTAAACCACCCGGAATATGAAATCAAGGGAAACGATATTTATGTTACCCGTTCCATCAGGTTAACCCAGGCCCTTCTTGGAACAAAAATAAATATAACAACCCCCCTGGGCAAAACCATGAGCCTGAATGTGCCAGCCGGCACCCGGCACAAATCAAAAATGCGCCTGACCGGACAGGGCATACCGTATCTTAACAAACCCCGGTATGGGGACCTTTTTGTGGTAATTGATGTTGACATGCCAAAAACGCTGACCCGTGAACAAAAAAAACTTGTTGAAAAATTAAGCCAAACCGGATTATAACCCATGTATGACAAAATTAATACCCATACTCTCCCAGCAGGAGATAGAAAAAAAAGTACAGGAAACAGGCAGAAAAATATCCAGGGATTACAGGGATAAATCCCTTACAATTGTGGGCATACTAAAAGGGGCTGTTATTTTTCTTGCCGACCTGACGCGTAATATTTCCATTGACCATAAAATTGATTTTATCGGCGTGTCAAGTTACAAGGGCAGTGCTTCCACTGGACAAGTAAAACTTACAAAACATCCTGATCTTGAAATGAGCAGCAGGGATATTCTGATTGTGGAAGATATTGTTGATACCGGCAGAACTCTTGACGCAATGGTTCAGTATTTTAACACACTGAATCCAGCGTCGGTTAAGATCTGTGCACTGATTGACAAACAGGAAAGAAGGTCGGTGGAGATTGATGTGGCCTATTCCTGTTTTTTTATTGAGAAAGGGTTTATTGTCGGCTACGGTCTTGACTACAATGAAAGATACAGACATCTGCCAGCTATTTATGCTCTTGAATTTTAATAAACCGGCATGGCCGGCCCATGATTATTGACCCGGCCACAACAATTCATGAAAGCCATCAGCTGCCATCCACCAGCAGAAAAAAAATTGTAATTGTTTACTGGAAGCTGGTAATTGATGGCTGATGGCTGAAGGCTTTCAAACAAATAAAAGGGGAAAGGTATGATTATCACCTGTGAAAAGTGTGGAACAAAATTTAACCTTGATGAATCTCTTTTAAAACAGGAAGGGTCAAAGGTAAGGTGCTCCCAGTGCAGACATATCTTTATTTCATACCCCCCTCTTGCGCAGAAACCCCGGGAAACTGGACCAGATTCAGACCTGAACCCCTCAGATAAAGAAACATTGAGAATTGATGACTTAAGCAATTTTGACCTTGATGAAAAAGACTTGAACTTTGAATTTGAATTTGAAACATCAGAAGAGGCTGAACCTGATGCAAAAAATATTGAATTTGATTCCGATGAAACCGAAGAATCCCTGGACTTTGAGATTGAGGATGAATCAGACACCCTGGACATTGAGCTTGAAGATGAATCAGGCAACCTGGACTTTAAATTTGAGGATGAAACAGACAGCCTGGAAATCGAAACCCAGGATGAACCAGATGCCCTTGATTTTGAAATAGATGATGAACTTCAAATCATGAAAGATGAACTCTCAGACTTTGAAACAGATTATACCGACACAGATGACGCTTCAGCCGAGTTCCAGGGCTTAAGAGAACAGGCGCCTGACAAAGAGTACAAAGACCGGCAATCCCTTGATATAGATAAGAATGAATCCTCTTTCCAAGAACCTGGCCAGGGTGAAGGCATTGAAGAAAACCTGGATGAACTCAGTAAAGAAAAAGAGGAAGTTGAACCGGAAAGTGAACTTCTGTCTCTTGAGGGGGAAACGCAATTAAAAGAAAAACAGGTGGCTGAAGACGCTGAAAAAGAGGTAAAAAAACAGGAAGATGTTAAAGAAGATAATGATGATGATGATGATCATGATAAAGAAAAGGATGATCTGATCCCCTATCCTGATTTAAGTGAAAAAGACAGGGGGGAAAAACCTGCTAAATTGCGAAAAATTATTATGGCGGCCCTTGTTCTTGTCCTGTTCCTCTTTGCCGGCTATAGTCTATGTATCATGAGGGGAATTGAGATTCCCTATATTACCAGCCTTGAGATTCCCTATCTGACAGAACACCTTAAACCCGCGGAAAAAATCCCTGATATAAAACTGGTACCTGACAAAAAAAGCGTTAAAGGTAAATTTATAACCAACACGTCAGAAGGGACGCTGTTCATCATAACCGGCAGGGTTACAAGCAATTCAAAAACCCCTGCAGCCCATGCAAAGGTAACAGGAACCCTTATAACCAAGGGTAAAATCAAAGCCATGGAAAAGACCGTTTTCTGCGGTAATACCCTGGATGAAGACGCTTTAAAAACCTATGAATTTTCTAAAATAGAACAGGTGATGTCCCGTAAAAAAGGCGAGAGCAACATGAATACCAATATCACCATAGACAGGCCCGTCCCTTTCATGGTTGTGTTTAAGGATCTTCCTGATAATCTGGAAAACTTTACTATTACCGTAACAGACTTTGATCAGGGGAATCTAAATAATAAAAAATAAATATTGACAAAGTTATGGCTAAATGATATGTTCGACGGGTTTTTGGCGATGTAGCTCAGTTGGTTAGAGCATGCGGCTCATATCCGCAGAGTCCGGGGTTCAAATCCCTGCATCGCTACCATATAAGACAATGCCGGTTTGCCTGAACATATTTTAGGCAAACCGGCTTTTTAGTTTCAGGAGAGAATTATGTCAGGAGTCTATGAAATTTATGTCAGGGATCATTTCTCTGCTGCCCACGCATTAAAGGGGTATGATGGGAATTGTTCCAGACTGCACGGACACAACTGGACTATAGAAGCCTTTATTCAATGCAGGAAACTCAATACCATAGGTATTGGAATTGACTTCAGGGATGTCAAGGACACCCTGAAACAGATTCTCAGCAATCTCGACCACACAAATCTCAATGAGCTTGCTGAATTCGGCAGTATTAACCCCACAGCTGAGAATATTGCCCGCTTTCTTTATACAGAACTTGGAAACCGGTTCAACAAGGAACACATAACGGTTTCCATGGTCAAGGTCTATGAAACCCCCGGCTGCGGCTCAGCCTTTTGGGAGGAATAATTGTCCCTGAAAGTCAGTGAAATTTTTTACAGCCTTCAGGGAGAATCCACTTATGCAGGGATGCCCTGTGTCTTTGTAAGGCTTTACGGGTGCAACCTGTCCTGTTCATGGTGCGACACCTGTTATGCAAGAGATAAGGACGGCATAAGCCGGGAAATGGATATCAATACCATCCTGGAAAAAGTCAAATCCTTTAACTGCCCCCTTGTGGAAATTACCGGCGGAGAACCCCTTATCCAGCAAGACACCCCTGCACTCGCAGAGACTCTGGTCCGTGAGGGGTTTATAGTGCTTGTGGAAACCAACGGCAGCCTGCCCATTGACAGAATCACCAGTAAATGTGTCAGAATTGTTGATATAAAATGCCCGTCCAGCAATGAAAGTGAAAAATTTTATTATGACAATTTTAATCTTCTTACAAAATCAGACGAGATAAAATTTGTTATCGCAGACCGCAGGGATTATGAGTTTGCCAGACAGATAATAAACCCCATTTCCCATATTTCAGAAAAAAAAATTCATATCTCCCCTGTTGCTGGAAAAATATTCCCTGTACAGATCGCAGAATGGATGCTCAAAGACAATTTAAAGGCCAGACTGTCACTGCAGCTGCATAAAATCATCTGGGGGCCACAGGCAAAAGGCGTATAAATTCAATGACAGATCAATTGGAAAAAAAAGCGGTTGTCCTCTTAAGCGGCGGCATTGATTCTGCCACCACCCTTGCCGTTGCCAAAGCCCAGGGGTATAAGGTTCTGGCAGTAAGCTTTAATTATGGACAGCGCCATATACTTGAACTTGAAGCTGCCGGTAAAACAGCCAGGGCCCTTAAAGCTGAAACCCATATTGTTATCAATGTGGATTTTAAAAAAATAGGCGGATCAGCCCTTACCGGTACAATGGATATTCCCAAACATGACCGGGTGGATGAGATTGAAAACAGTGAAGACATCCCTGTGACCTATGTTCCGGCAAGGAATACGATCTTTCTCTCCTACGGGCTTGCCCTTGCAGAAGTCCATTGTTGCAAAGCTATTTTCATCGGAGTAACGGCTGTTGACTACAGCGGATATCCCGACTGCCGCATGGAATACATCACAGCCTTTGAAAAAATGGCCAATCTTGCAACCCGGGCAGGGGTGACAGATAAAATTCACCTTAAGATAAAGACACCGCTGATACACCTTTCCAAGGGTGAAATAATTCAAAAGGGAATAAGCCTGGGTGTCAACTACGCCCTTACCCTGAGCTGTTATGACCCGGACCCGAAAGGCAGATCATGCGGACGATGTGACAGCTGTCTCCACCGTAAAAAAGGGTTTGCCCAGGC
Source organism: Desulfobacteraceae bacterium (assembly GCA_046482845.1). Classification (GTDB taxonomy): domain Bacteria; phylum Desulfobacterota; class Desulfobacteria; order Desulfobacterales; family Desulfobacteraceae; genus DATFJZ01. The sequence goes on from JAWOEJ010000003.1 coordinate 20,677, forward strand.
AAAGGTTGCAGACCCGACCATTTATGTAGACTGACGGGTTATTTAGACAAGCTGTCAGGAACCAGCAGGAAAAAAGTTGTAATTGTTTACTGAAAGCTGGTAATTGAGTACTGAAGGCTGATGGCTGAAGGCTGAAGGCTTTCAAATAAAAACAGGAGCTAAAAATGGGGCGTTTTGAAGAATTTGAACTGCAGATAAGAAAAATAAATACATACCCCCTGATCTATGAAGCTATTATTCCTGAAGAATGCAGTTTTTTTCAGGATGTCCGGCGCTACCACAGCGCAACCGCCCACCTTGATGTCCAGATCGTTGATATCAAAGGCCGGATACATCTTGAACAGGACATGTACCAGATCCCCATTTCAAAATTAACCAGCCCTCAGAAAAAAGAATTTATTGAGTATCTGAAAATCAGGGTAGCCCGGGGAGATAATGTTGGGTCATCCTGGGCGTTCTTTAAATCTCCAGCCCAAAAAAGGATCACTGCCTTTGGCGCCAATGTTGTTTTTAAAGACGCTAAAAAAGGACATGAACGGGCAAAACAGCTGTTAATGGAACTTCAGAAAAACCTCACGTCTACCCGATTTTTCCTTAAACTGCTGACCTTGTTTCTGATACTGGCCTTTGCTGGAATCGGCGGCTATTTTGGCTATAAAAAAATTTTTATGCAAAAAGAAAATCTTTTAAACAGATTTATTTCAACGGCAGACAGCCCTGAAATGAAATTTTACAAATCTGTCTTCCCTGACCTGTATTCCTGGAAAAAAGACGGTGATCCCTTTAAGCAGTCTCTGGGAGAAACCCTTTTAAATCCAGAATACATCAGTGATATACTCAAGGGCATGGAAAAAGATTTTTACAGGGATAAAAATAGTGACTCAGGGTATAGAACGGCCAGAACCATTCTGTTTCTATATTTCAACTACAACGAAAGGGTAAAAGACACCATCAGAAACAACCGGACAAAACTTGCCGGAACAGAATTTTACCGCCTCTTTGAAATTTATTCCTGTGAGGAATCAGGCTTTAACAGTAATATTTTCTATTTCAAAGTTGGCGATCTTCCCATTAACAGCAGAGAAATTGTGCAGTATTTGAAAAACAATTTGATCTCCTTTCGGGATTATGAACGGATCAGGGATTCTGAAGAATTTTCCAAAATGCTGAAATCAGATATGATTCATTTAAAGCTTAAACAATACCTGAAAAACATATATACATCCACCCCTTTAAAAATTCAAAAGGCGGTAAAGGACATCACCTGGTACATTGTTGTTAAAAAAGACATTCATGAAAAAATAAAATTTGCCGCTTTCTTCAACCGCACCAAACCTACCCTTGTTCCCCAGGATATCGGCAGTGCCCTGTTAACTGCCGGGGAAAACGATTTATTTACCTGGTATACGGTTACTTCAAACCAGGCAGAGAAACTTCACCTTGACAATGAATCCACTCTCTATTTTACAGAAAAAATGGGACAGGCCTTAAAACTTGAACTCCTCGCTGAAAAAATCAAAACCCTTGGCCTTGAAAAAATCAGCCTCCCCTTTCCTGTTTCCGTTCACAGGGAACTGCTCATGGAAGACTCCAAAGGGAAATACGGAATGCAGTGCTACGACCCGGTTACCTCACTGGTGATTTCCAATCTCATCAACAGTTCTTCCTTTGAACGATCAAAACATATCTCCATCAAAAGAGATCCCATTGAGGTAAACACGGCATTGATACAATTGTCAAAGGAGATCAGCCAGTCCACCCAGGCCATAAATATTGTTCCCGGAAAAACCGGTTTAATTGAATTGTTCAAAAACAAGGACAGTTTCAGGGCCACCCTGTCCAATGGAAACATTGTCACGTTTGAAAAAGCAGCAATTAATCTGTTCAATCCCTTTTCATTTATAGTTCACAGCGACAGTATCACATTCAATTTTAAAAATGAACTGGCAGGATGCACCTTTACCCTGGAAGATCAACCCCTTGAAATTGTTAAATCAGATGAGGGCGGGTATGAAATAACAATTGACAGATAATGGCGGACAGACGATAATACAGGTTTAAACAGTTTAATTTATAATTTCGGGCATGGAGTCACCATTATACATGAGTATAAACAGCAGAAAAGTCGACAATTTAAAAATGCAGCTGAAAGCTGTTATTGAAAAACTAAGCAGTTTTCCAGAGGACCATGGAAAAAATGCTCAAAAGCACATTGACATGTGCAAAACCTGTCTGAAAAATGCCCCGGCTACAGATACCCCCATTTATGTGCACATAACCGGTACAGACAAGTCTTTTAAGACCAGCTATCTTCTTGATCTTTTTGACAATGACGAATTAAGGAAAATCTTTTCCGTTAAATCCCATAACCGGTCAGAAAACACAGCTGTCCCCTGCCTTGTAGAGCCCTGTGACCAGGTTGAAAAAATCAATGTCAGACAGACCGCCATCAGCTCAAAAAAAGTCTTCAGAGAAAACCTTTCCAAACAGCAGTTTAAACGGCTGTATGATCTGGCAGAAGGGGCTGAGCCTGATGATTATCTGATTCACATTCTCATTCCAGCCGATGAAACCCCGATGAAGCTGCCTGTGATAGAATACCCCGGAATAAAAACCGGTGCAGATGCCCTCAAGGAACATCAGAAAATCCACAGAATCTTCCAGGACAATCTCATTGAGACCCTGAGGAATTACCCCGGGTTTCTGGTGGCCTGTTTTCAGCACAAAATCTCCATCCCCTACGGCCATCCCATGGACATCATTCTGACAAAGTACGGGGAGATTCTTAAAAACAGCCTCAATACAAAAAAGCTGCCCCTTGTCATTTCCATGCAGGGAGAAAGTGCCGTGTCTGCCTATTGCGGCAATACAGATGTTGAAAATGATATTAAAAATGATTTTGCATCCTATCATAATTTTGACACCCAGATTCAGCTGGTCAACCCCAGCAATTTTGATTACCCGGTAAAATTCACCACTCCCGGCCCCTATGCTGAAAAATGGATAGCCAAATTAAGCAGATACAAAAATGTTGTTGAAATTCAAAATCTCATCCTTCAGGACGGCGGTATTTCATGGTCCAGAAAACTCCTTGAGGATATCTGCTACAGCTCCTCCATCCAGGACGCCCTTGACATTCTCTTTTTACAGCCCTGGATCATGGAAAGCGAGGAATGCTACAGCCTTGCCGTGGAATGCTGCTCAGAAATAGAAAACTATGACGAGGTCACTGAAATAAGGGAAAATGTCAGACAGGCCATACTCAGGGAGACATACCGGCCTGTCAGGTATTTTTTCAACCAGGAAATGGCCTATATCGGAGACGACCTTATTGACGATCACAAAACCTTCTGGTGTACTATCTTTTCCCAGTATTTTAATCAGTTTATCCATGATGATGAACGGTGCAAATCCATTGCAGATGTGCTGTGGGCTCAGATGGTTCAGCGCCTGGATTCTGAAAACAAAGGATTCCTTGGCACCCGGGAAAAGGATCTGCCCTATATCATAATGAACTTTGCAGACCTCTATGTGTCAAACGCCCTGATGCGGGGTGATTATGCAGGGTTTTTAAACAATATTGGAGTTTAGATGCTGTTTAATATTTTTAAAAGAAAAAAAGAAATTGTTGACGAGTTCAACCTGGAACTTGAAGATGACAACAGACTGTACTACGAAACCATAGCAGGAAGAACGCCAAGGGACCCCAACAATCGTGAGGAGCATATTCTGTTTATTGATTTTGGGTCTTACAGGACCTCGGTTCTGTGCTGGCCCTGCAGTTTCGGCAGAGACAGGATCACTGATTCCTGGCGGTATATTGTCCATTTTAATGGAAACAACGAGGAAACAGGATTTCCCTCTGCTTTTATCAATCCGCCATCAGGGGATGAAAGGGATTTTGCCTTTGTTTCTGACTTAAGTGAAAAAAACGTTGCCAACAACCAGGTGGTAAAAAGCGCAAAATATGTCTTTGCCAGTAAATTTGCAGCTTACCGGGGAAATGTGCCCCAGTTCAGACTTTATATCAAAAAAATCCTTGAGCAGAGTTTCAAATTTATTACAGAGCCCAGAGAGGACCGGCCATGGAACGGTCCTGCCATACCCGTAATTACCGAAATAAGAGTCACTGTTCCAGATCTTTTTATTGAAAATCTCAGAGCCGGATACAAGGAAAATATCTTTTCCATCTGTCTGGATTTTGCCTGCCATTTAAAATGGGGCCAGCTGTTTCCCGCCAATGTTAAAAACCTTAAAAATTCCTTTATCAATATTTCAGCTGATGAAAGCGGGGCATGTGAGCTTTACTTTCTCAATCTGATCAAACTCATGCCCATGTGGGACCTTTCCAGTGAAAAGGACAGAAGCCCGGATCTTAATGAGGTCCATGCCCTTTTTTCCCATATAAAGAGCAGAACGTCAGCCAGGCAGCTGCTCAATTTTGTGGTATGCCATATTGATATCGGAGGACTTACCACAGATGCCAGTATTCTTCTCATGGATTCCTACAATGATCCAGACCTTGGCATCACCACAACACTGAAACGCAAGGAATCCTTTTCCGAAAAAAAAGCCGGCGAATATTTCAGTGATTTGTTTACAAAATACTGCCTGGAAAACAAAGAACCCAGAGACAAAAACTGGTGGGAGTCAGATCTTTTTATAGAAAAGGAATTTTCCAGATTTCTTGAACTGCTCTTTGGCAAACAGCATGACATGCTAAGGCAGTGGCAGAAGGAAAAGGAACTTAACGGGGTTTACTTTCTTATATCCGGAAGGCCCACCAAAGCCCCCCTTGTCCGGAAAATAATTTCAAAATACATTTTAAAGGAATTTAACAAGGAAGAATTGATTCTTCTGCCGGAACACTGCTTTTTCATGGCAGAATACTTTCATGTGGGGAAAAACCAGGAAGGGGAAAGATATGCCAGAAAAATTGAAAATTTTGAAAAGCTCATCACCATATTAGGGAATGTCTATACCCTGTACGATGGATACAATATCGACTTTGCCGACCAGAAGTACTATATCTTCCTGGATGTGGACAGCAGAAGCCGCAGCAAAATGGAAATCGTGCCGGGAAAACTGTACAATCTTGAGGATTTTGACCATTACCTCAAAGCTGCCCAGAACAACAACGTCAATCACCTGGCCTTTACCCGGCTTCCCTCGGGAGAAAACGGGACCCGGTTTTTAACAGTGAAAAAAATTGCCCGGCAGACAGCCTATCCCATTATCAAGATAGCGGAAAATAAAGACTCCGATGATCAGGCCTGGATTACCCCCTCCCTGATCATCACCAATCTTGGGCAGAACGATCAGGTGTTTGACCTGGCCTGGGCCTCCCACTCATAAGGGCTGTCATACCGAGATATAGGGCCAGGACTCTATCCTGCCGAATTAAAAATTGCTGGCAACAACCATATCTCCCAGGCGGCAACGGACCAGATCAGCAACAATTTTGCATTTTGCCTTAAACAGGAAAAAAATCCGCGAATCATCATGGGCAAGGGTTTCATAATTGCCCTGCCCTTTTGCAACAATCATATCTGCCTGATCAAACGCCTGTTTAAAAGAGCTGGAACATGCGTCAATAATGGTTCCCGGTATGGCAGTGCCGTTATCAATCACCTTTACCATCTCAGAAATGCCGGTATATGCCGTATCCTCCAGAGTGGCATCGTTGAGCACCGGCCCACCCCTTACCGCAAAGGTGATTTTTTCAGGACCAATACATTCCAGGGCAGGACAGTCAAAAACGATCTCACCGGTATTGTCGGCCAGCCACAGAATATTCCCGGCAGATGTCAGGGCCCTGACAAGGGCATCCATATCCCCGTATACCTCCTGATTCAGGGCGTGGTCAATGGTGTCCAGTACCCGCTGACGGCCGAGTTCTGAAGACGCCCCAAAATCAATTATATTCCCGGCAATGGCCAGACGAAGGGCAGTCTCCATGGGACTGGATGCGTTTTTAACCCGTTCTTTCAGGCCGGGCAGGAGTTCCAGCGCCATGTCATTGTACTCCTTTTTGACGTCCTGGTACGGATCATGGCAGCCTGTTGTTTTTCTGATAATCTCCTGGATATGGGATGCCATTTCAGGCGGGGTGGCAACAGCGTCAAAATCCGCCATTTTTTTTAACGCCTGTTTTAATATTTTCCTGTGGATTTTTTCATCACCTGTGACAAACCGGGCGGCTTCAAGGGACTGACGCAGAATACACAAAACACAATCATTATATATTTCCATGGGGGTTCCTTTTTTTGATCATATGACCATTATTTTTCTTGACAACCTATAATAACATGTTTATCCTTTTAGTCAAATGATCAAATAAAGGATTTTAAAAAGGTTTTTCCATGCCAAGACCCAAACGACCCAGATGCATTTCACACCGCCCGGCAATTCAACGTTTTGTTCCGGACGGTTCACCTGAAACAGGTGAGGTGACCCTTACCTTTGAAGAATTTGAGGCCGTCCGTCTGATTGACCATGAAGGATTTGATCAGGCCGGAGCTGCTGCTGTTATGAAAGTATCTAGACAGACCTTTGGCAGAATACTCAGAGAAGCCAGATACAATATATCCAGCGCTTTGGTGACATCAAAGCGGCTTATCGTTCAGGGCGGCTGCTATGAAATGAGAAGAAACGGCCGGGGCCGGCAGAGAAGACGGGGCCGGCAGACATAAAAAGTGTAAAGTACTTATTAAGGATGCCTAAAAATGATCGGTTTTTATAACCCTAAAGGAGGTGAATATAATGATGTTTAAAAATAATAATAAGCGCAGTGTACTGGCTCAAGGCCAGGGCAAAGGCAGAGGCCAGGGCCAGGGCAGCGGACAAGGTCAGGGTAAAGGCCAAGGCCAAGGCCAAGGCAGCGGTCAGGGTAAAGGCAAAGGCCAAGACCAGGGCAGCGGTCAAGGTCAAGGCAGAGGCCAGGGTCAAGGCAAAGGCCAGGGTCAAGGCAAAGGTCAGGGCCAGAGAAGAAGAGATGGAAGCTGCAGGAAAAATTAAGGACAGATGTTTCAATAATTATCCTTTACCTGCATAAAAATACATGGTGCTGTTTACCAGTCAGTACCAGTAAACCTATATAAGCGCATAAGGAGGTACAATTATGCCTGGTTTTAATCAAAGAGGTCCCATGAATCAGGGCCCAATGACTGGAAGAGGAATGGGTGTCTGCACAGGAAACCGTACAGCAGGCATTACCGAAAATTCAGTTCCCCTGGAATTTGGAATGAGAAGGGGAATGGGAAGACAGGCCGGTTTTGGAAGGGGCAGACGGGTTTCTCCGTGGAACATGCCGCCGGCACGGCCTACAGATACACCGGCACGGCCTATAGACACAAAGGATGACCTTGAGCAGAGAGCCCAGGCCCTGGAATCAGAACTTAAGGCTGTAAAAGACGCATTGAACACCCTGTCCTGATCTATTAAAATTCAGCCTGCCGCACCGGCAGGCTGTTTATCTTTTTATCTTTCATGTGCTGCAGAAATCTCCTTTTTCTGCTGCCCGCCTTGACCCCTTTGCCACCCAGTTGATAAATCTTGTAAAAACATTGTCTTTTTTCAATGGGGCGTTTCTGTTTTTTTCTTTTTTTCCCATCATACTTTTTCTCATTTTTTCTCTCCAAATCAAAAAAAGTCTCTTTTATATGAGAGCCTTCAGTACTCAGTTATCAGTACTCAGTTATAAGCTTCCAGTAAACAATTACAATTTTTTTTCTGCTGGTTACTGGCAGCTGACAGCTAACAGCTTTCATGCTTCATTGTGTCCGTCAGGACATGTGGGTTATAAGAAATAAAATCAATCCGAATGCTTATTGTGAGAGCTCTAAACCTGATGATTCCATTGCTCTTTTAAACTCTGCCATGGAAATGCCGTAATGATTCAACCGGATTAAAAACTGTTTTGCATTGCCGTATCCGATTCTTAACAGCGTCCCCACCTTTTCCCGGTTGTCAGCTGACCCCGGGGTGCCGGCCAGGTTATTCTGGATAAGATCCTTCATGGAAAATACAGTCATGGACGTTCCAACACTGGCTCTGGCATGTAAAAGAGCATTCTGAATACTGTCAATGCCCGCATTTTCAATACCAATATCCCCTTTTTTGTAAGCTTCTTCCTTTGAAAGAAATGCATTTCTGCATCCATTTACCCGGGAGTTAATTCTTTTTCTGATCATTTCTCCGGCAGTATCCGGATCTGTGAAAACAATCACCCCGTTTCTGTCCACTGCCCATTGAATCCGTTCAAATGTAGATTCTTTTATGCCGTATCCATGGGTTACAATCACATCTGCATCAACGGCCTGCTTAACCGCCCGTTTATCATCCCTGCCCTCAACCACAATGGTTTCATGAATTTTTTTATGCTGCATTACGAAATTTTTCCTGTAACTTGATGATCAAATTTTTTAATCTTGCTTGACATTTACCTGTAACTCGATCATCAAGTTTTTATGTAAGGTCCTATTAAGAGCCCCCAGCGGTTGCCTGTCAGGAACATTGAGAACCAAAGGAGATCAGACTTTTTCCCTGCCAGGCGTTAAAAAAATCAAGCTGTTTGAGGACCAGTGGCCGCAGGTCGCCGATTTTTAGCCTGGCAGGGAACGAGTCCTCCGTCGGTCGCTGTCCTGACAGGCAACCGCTGGGGGCGGCGGTATTCAAAAAACTTGAGCATCGAGTGTAATTTAATTTTCATCTGTTTATTTTTCCAAACAATCAATTTTTTTCAGGGAGACTTTCCATGATGGGAGTTTCACAATGAATATGAGACAGTATATCACAACCAACAGGGTTTTGTCCGGGCTGACTTGACTTATACATTTTATCCGGGTAAATACCAGATATACAGAAAATCATCAATACCATTTATATGAAAAGGAGCATGCCATGACTGATCTTGTTCACCTGTTCAGCCCTGTTAAAATCGGAAACATGGATATTAAAAACAGACTTTTGATGTCTGCCATGAGCATTAATTTTGGCGTAGATGACAGGGGATATGTAACTGACCAACTTATCGAATATTTCAAGGAAAGGGCAAAGGGAGGCGTTGGCATGATGCTGGTCGGGGGCGGAGCAGTCCATCCCGGCGGACAGGAGCTTCCAGACCTTCCCAGCATGTGGGATGACGGATGTATCCCCAGTTTGAAACACATGGTAGATCAGATAAAGCCCTATGATGTAAAATTCGGTGTTCAGCTCATGCACGGGGGTCGGCAGTCCTATCTTCCAGAAAAAGTTGCCCCGTCAGCCATTCCAGCGCCAGCAGTTGTCACAGGAGAGGTCAGGGCCCTTGAAATTGACGAGATAGATGAACTTGTCAACTGCTTTGGAGATTCAGCCAGAAGATGCAGGGACGCAGGGTTTGATTTCATTGAAATCCATGCCGCCCACGGCTACCTGATCAACCAGTTCATGTCACCCAATGCCAATATCAGAACGGACAGATACGGGGGCGCCTTTGAAAACAGGGTCAGATTTCTCTTTGAAATTATTGACAATATTCAGGAAAAGGCTGGCAGCTCATTTCCAGTGGGTATCCGAATGAACGGAAACGATTATTATAAAAACGGCTGGGGTATTGAAGATGCCAAACGCCTGGCCGTTCTGCTTGAAGAAAAACAGGTGGCCTATCTCCATGTATCCGCCGGTGTTTACGGGTCCACAGAGCTGACCATTCCGTCCATGTACACCAGGCATGGGTGTTTTGTTCATCTGGCCGACGCTGTAAAACAAGTGGTTTCCCTGCCGGTTATTGCTGTGGGACGGATCAAGGACCCAAGGATGGCCGACACCATCATAAAAGAAAAAAAAGCCGATATAGTGGCCATGGGAAGGGGACTGCTGGCCGATCCCTATTTACCCCAAAAGGCATACCAGGGAAAATTTTCTGAAATCCGGCCCTGCATGGGATGCTGCCTTGGCTGTATTGACGCGGTCCTGTCCAAAGAGCCCGGGTCCTGTGTGGCCAATCCCGACGTAGGACGGGAATTCAAACTCAAAGAACTGAAAGATGCTGAAAAAAGTTTAAGTATCCTGGTTGCCGGTGCAGGACCGGCAGGCCTGGCAGCGGCCCGTATGTTTGCCCTGCGGGGGCACAGGGTAGCTGTCTGTGAAAAACAGAAAGCATCCGGCGGTCTGCTGTCCATGGCTGCCAAATCCCCGGGCAGAGGAGAACTTAATGATATTCTGGATTTTTTCAGAAAAGAACTTGAAAAAAACAAAGTCAGCATCCGTTACAATACAGAATTGTCTGAAGACCTGATCAAAGAAACAGCTCCTGATAAAATCATTGTTGCCACAGGGTCAATGCCGGACATGCCTGTGATCAAAGGATTGTTTCAAACCCAAATGACACTGGCCACCAATGTGGATATTCTTTCCGGCACCATCGCGGCGGGAACCCGGGTCATTGTCCTGGGCGGGGGGATGTCAGGACTCGTAACAGCCGCCTTTCTGGCTGACACGGGATGTGAGGTGGTAATTCTGAACCGCAGAAAACGTTTTGCCGAAGAGATGTCCAGCAACGACCGGTTCTACTTGAGAGAACAGCTTAACAAAGGCAATACAACCCTTTATAAAAAGGTTTCCATCAAAAAAATTACACCCCGCGGGGCTGTTTTTAAATTCGGCGATGAAAAGGAAGCACTCATTATTGACAATTTTGACACCATTGTTATCTCTGAAAAAATGATCCCCATCAAAGACATTAAAAAATTGTCAGACATAACAGATGCTGATTTCCATTTTATAGGAGATGCCAAAGATCCCCGGCATCTAATGTACTGCATCAGTGAAGCAGAGGAAACAGCAAGGGAACACTAGACGGCATACGGCTGTGTGCTGCCCCTTTCTCCAGGCAGGCTATGCTTCTGTACATTCAAGGCTCAGCGGCCTGCCTGTTTTAAGGTCCACAAGTCCCTGCTCGCAGATGCGGATATACGGAATTGCAGCCCCAGTCAGGGTGGTCAGGGTAAGCAGGGGATCTAAAAGTTCAGATCCCAGCGCTTTTACAGCAGCGATTATTTTTTCTTCCCTGGCGGCCAGGTCTTTTAGGGACAAATCGGAAATCACGCCAAACAGCGGCAGGGGAAGCTCAGCTGTAATTTGTTGGTCCCTGCAGACCACAATACCCCCCTGAAGGTCATGAATCCGGTTCACGGCAAAGGCCATGTCTTCGTTTTCAGCACCCACCACAATAATATCGGACGTATCCCATGCCCCGGTGGCGGCAAAGGCCCCTGTTTTTAAACCAAATCCCTTGATAAATCCTGTAAACTGCTCACCAGGGCTTAAATTCCTGTCAATGGCAGAAATCTTGATAATATCCCGGGAAATATCCGGTTTAAGAAGATAATCCTCTTCAACACCCATGGAAGTGATGCACGCTTTGGTAACAAGGCCTGTAATGAGTTCTATAACCCTGACATTTACCATTTTTCCGTTCTGTTTCCCATGAGGAATTTTCCAGTGGGCCGTTGAAATGGTGAAATCTGTCGGCCGGACAGGTCTGGGCAGACAGACACTGTTTCTGGAGCTGGCTTTCCAGTGATGCTTTCTCGGACCAACGCATAAGCTCCCATTTTCTGAAATGATTCTGCCGCTGCTGATTACACAGCCGGGCTTAATGGTTCTGATATCCGGTATGAGCACCATATCAGCGTATCTGCCCGGAGCTATCCCGCCGATATGATCTGACAGACCGAAGTTTTCCGCCACATTCAGGCTTGCCATTCTTATTGCATCTTTTGGGTCAAATCCCTCATCAATGGCTTTTTGAACAATCGTGTCCATATACCCGTTTTTTAAAAGCGCACGAGGGGTTATTCCGTCGGACACCAGGCAAAGCCGCCTGAAATTAATGTCTTTACCCTTAATTTGAGCAATTTCTGAAAGATCAGACCGAATGCTTCCCTCTCTTATCATGGTGTACAATCCATTTCTGAGCCTTTCCAGCACCTGATCTGCATCAATGCCTTCATGACAGGAAGATACGCCAAGGGAAGCATAGGCAGCGAGCTTGCCGCCCCCTGCCCCGGCTGAATGGCCTTCAATGCTTTTCCCGGCCCGGGCCGTCTGTTCAAAGGAACAAAGAAAAGAGTCAGGATACTGCAGAACACTCTGCCAATAGGATTCTCCAAGGCCTGCAATATCATCGCGATTGAGGAGCTGCTGCAGATCCGAGCCTGATATGCCAAGGGCATTCATGCTGATGGACCCCATGGCGGGCGCAGTTCCGAGAATTTTCACAGGCTGCCCTTTAAGGGATTCCATAAAATCCTCA
>JAWOEJ010000004.1:0-15321 GCA_046482845.1 Desulfobacteraceae bacterium
TTCCAATTGCTGTCCTTTAAATGAAACATCAGCACGTCCCGGGTAATTTTATTATTTCTGCTGGTGCCGTTTCTGCGCTCCGACTGTCCGCTGGTTTTTCCGGACAGGGTCATGGCAGCCGGCATTCTGATTTCCAGGGGAAGATCGCTCAGATAGACTTCCCTTCCGGAACATAAGACAAAGGCATGTTCAATGGCATTGGACAGTTCTCTTATGTTTCCCGGCCAGGGATAATCCATAAGGGCCTTTAAAGCGGGTTTGGAAATTCCTTTAACACTGGCGCCGGTTTTCTCGTTGTTTGTTTTGATAAAATGATTGATCAGCAGAGGGATATCCTCTTTCCTGTCCCTTAAGGGCGGCAGATAAATGGGAAACACCTTGAGCCTGTAATAAAGATCCTCACGGAACCGCCCCTGTTCCACCAGAGATTTCAAATCTTTGTTCAAAGCAGTGATAATCCGGATATCAATTTTGCGTTTTCTGGATTCTCCGACCCGTTCTATTTCTCTTTGCTGAAGCACCCGAAGAAGTTTTACCTGGATATACGGGGTGATTTCACCGATTTCATCCAGAAAGACAGTCCCCCCGTCGGCCTGTTCAAATCTGCCGATGCGGTCCTGACTGGCGCCGGTAAAGGCCCCTTTAACATGTCCGAACAGCTCGCTTTCCAGCAGCGATTCTGAAAGTGCACTGCAGTTCACCGTTATCATGGGTTTGTCCCTGCGTTCTCCAATGGAATGAATGGCCCTTGCCACAAGTTCCTTGCCTGTACCGCTCTCTCCCTGGATCAGGATGGTGGCTTCACTTGCTGCCGATGCCTTAATAAATGAAAACACATTCTGCATGACCTGGCTTTTTGCAATAATCCCTCCCAGGCGGTTCAGTTTTTTCAGACGGCGGGTGGCCTCTTCCATTTTCAGTCTGGCGTTTTTCAGCTCGGTTAAATCCGTTACAGCTTCCACTATACCGATAATATTCCCTTCCCGGCTTCTGATGACCCTTGCATTTTTTGTAACAGCAATGCTGGTTCCGTTTTTATGCCTTAAAAGACATTCAGTAGGTTCAACCTTGCCTTTTTTCAAAATACCGCAGTCAAAAATACTTGTGGGGCATTCCTTGCCAAAACACTGGCTGAAGCGCAGAAACCGGCAGCTTTTCTGATAGACTTCTTCAGCTGAATACCCGGTGATTTTTTCCATGGCCGGGTTCCAGGCAATGATCGTTCCCTGGGGAGTAAGCACAAAGATACCGTCCCCTATGGCTTCAAGCAGAAGTTTAAGAAAATCATTGTTTTCAATTTCAGATTCTATATCTTTCATAAACCTATCCCTATAATGGTATGTTTTATCAGCGCCACAAAAAAGTAACAGTAGCGCTACTTTATACCCATCCAAAATTCAAGTAAAGCTTAATCTGCTCAATTAACGCCTGGATTCTTTTCACTGGATCATTAAGTTTTTATGAAAGAATTGATTAAAAGCCCCAGCGGTTGCACTGTCAGGAACATTGAGAACCATATTTCAGAAGCCCATGTCACGCATACCGATGCAGGACGCTCGGATTGCCGTTACAGATCTGGTGCAGATATTTAGGTCTGGCACATTTATTGAAGATTGATTTTATGAAAATTGATTTTATGAAGGTTGATTTATTGAAAGTTGATTTATTGAAAGTTGATTTTAAGGAAGCGAAACAGCTTTTCTGTCTGACCGCAGTTCAGGAATATTCAAAATAAGGAGGAAAAATGGGTGGCGTAAAAGATCAGCGCGGCTCTGACAAAAATCAGGGGCTGAACGTATTAACCCCGGAAGACGATTTCAGATTTGACTGCCATCATGGGGTTGACTGTTTTAACAAGTGCTGCCGAAACATAAATATATTTCTCATGCCCTATGACATCATTCAGTTGAAAAACGGGCTTAACATTTCATCCAGTGATTTTCTGAATAAATACACCTGTACCCTCATGGGAAGCAAAGGTCTGCCCGGCGTTATGCTGAAGATGAAGGAAGGCGAAGAAAAAAGCTGTCCCTTTGTTACAGAACAGGGCTGCAGGGTTTACAACCACCGTCCCTGGGCATGCCGCATCTATCCCTTACAGCCGGAATCAACTAAAATCACGGAAAAAAAAGGAAAAGCATACTATTCCATTATGGATATTTCGTTCTGTCAGGGATTTAAGGAAAAAAAGGTGTCAAAGGTAAAGGACTGGATGGCAGAACAGGGGATTCCAATTTACATTGAAATGGAGGCGCTGTTTAAAAAAATCACGATGAATCCTTTTTTAAATGACAAAAAAATTGAAAACAAAAAAATCCAGGACATGTATTTTATGGCCTGTTACGATATTGACCGGTTCAGGAGATTTGTTTTTGAAAGCAGTTTTTTAAACCGGTTTGATGTTGAACAAAGAGAAATTGAAGCGATCAGGTCTGATGATACAGCGCTTTATAAATTTGCCATGAAATGGATAGAGTTCGGCCTTCTCAGGCAGCAAAACCTGAAATTAAACCCTGAAATAATGGAAAAAAGAAAAAAAAAGCTGGGAATAAATTAGAGGAAAAATTTAATTCTGCTTCAGATGATTTTATTTATTCCATAATATTATCCTTTAATGCTTCCATGGACCAGACCGGGATCGGCGCATAGGACCCTGAATCAGGATCAAGCCGGCACCGGTAGGACGCATGGGTTCTCTGGGTTTCCCACATATACGTCCATCCCTCTACAAAATAAGGGCAGTTCTCGTTAAAACAGACATAAAAAAAATCATTTTCCCAGGTTGAGGCAACAGGCACCTTCCATTTTTTCATCTCCTGCCTGCAGTACGGGCAGACCGGATTTGCTTTCTTTGTCATTTCAAACCACCTCTAATTTGATGTTTATGGGTGAACTGATTTTTCAGGCTTGTGAATGCCGGACCCTTATCCGAGCATTTCAGCCCGGCATCACAAGCAGCAACAGCAACTTTCAGATAATTCAGCTGGCGGGAACCTATATGGAATCAAAAAATTCCCTGCATGCCTTCCCAAACCCCTCAGAATAAGCGTTGAACTTAAACGTGGGGGTGTCAAGATATTGATTCAGAATTTCAGCTCTGAATATATCCCATTGAACAGGTATGGATTTTTGTCTGGCAACGGCAGCCAGTTCTTCATAATCAGCCTCTTGTCGGGCAAACACCCAGCCGTGGTTATAACCTTGATCATACCATTTTTTATACTGAAAGTTCTCTG
Organism: Desulfobacteraceae bacterium; assembly: GCA_046482845.1. Lineage (GTDB taxonomy): Bacteria > Desulfobacterota > Desulfobacteria > Desulfobacterales > Desulfobacteraceae > DATFJZ01. The sequence goes on from JAWOEJ010000004.1 coordinate 3,237, forward strand.
TTTGACCGTTTTTTTTCATATGCGGTTTATTTTTTTATATCCTGTTTTTTTTTACAGCCACACAAAGCCCATTTCTTTATGCGGCTGTAAATTGGAGGATACTTGTGATGGCATTACACAGGTATCTCTTGGCAGAAGGAATGTATGCGACTACATTCCCACCACTTTGTCTATTTTAACCAGGCTGTATTTTTCCCGCTTAAAAAGTTTGAATTCATCCTTTTCTTCGTCATAGATTGAATTAACAAACACATTTCCCCAGTTTTCCTGATCCATTTTTGGAAAATCTGTCCGATAGAAATATCCAGGCCACCGGGTTTCCTCTCTGAACAATTTGTGCCGGGTATGGGCTTCAGCCAGCTGGACCCTCTGGACATTCTCCCAGCACCGCATCAGCTCATGGAGATTTCTGGCAGCCAGTTTTGACAAATCCTCCTTGAGCATCTTGAGCTCTTTAAGGGCAATATTCAGCGTTGTTTCAGAGCAGTTATACTGTGAACCGCAACCGGCGACATATTCATCCATTATTTTGTTCAAACGGAACAGCGCCATCTTGGGAGTAATATAATTGGGATTCACCTCCTCAACCGGAAGGTCATACCTTTTTTTTGCTGCGCCAAGGGTTGTATAGGCGCTGTGGGTTTCGTAGGTTTTCAGCGGGGCAACAATATCTTCCTTGAGTTTTTCAATAACACCAGGATCTGCTTCAGGTTTTTCAGGATTTTCAACACAGAATTTTATGGCGGCTTTTGCGGCAATCCTGCCTTCGGTAAAGGACCCAGAAGAAAATTTATGGCTTGAATTCCCCACCCCGTCACCTGCGGCAAACAACCCTTTGACGGTTGTCATGCGGTTGTATCCAAAAAAATAATCTTTTTTTGACTCACTGGTCTGGATATCCTCAGGCCCGCTTGTCCACGCTCCTGAAGCCCCGGAATGGGACCCGATAAAATAAGGTTCAGACGGCATGATTTCTGAACTGCTCTCCTCAGGGAACACATCCTTTGATGCCCATAAAATGGCCTGACTGATGGTCATATCCAGGAAATCCTCCCAGGCCTCAGCCTCGAGTTTTTTCATCTCTTTTTTATAGGCTTTTTTATCCGGTGCTTCTTCTGCAATTCTTGCGATGGCCTTATCCGTATGAATGAGGATGGGGCCGTCTCCTTTTTCAAACATCTCCTTCATCATCAAATGATTCCGCAGACAGGTCGGAATCGGCTTGACCTCACCATAGGGCGGCCAGTTATGGAGTTCTCCTCCTTCGGCCAGGCCTTCACCCATATAATCAAACCCTGTGGCTGAGGTGGCCTGGGCCTTGAACAATAAGAACCATGCCCCGACCGGACCGTATCCATCCTTATACCGGGCCGGAATGAAGACCACTTCCTGGGAACTCATTTCAGCACCGGCAGTTGTGGTCAGATAAGAACTGGAACCGGAATTCCACGGCGGATACCATGCCCGGCCAAGTCCTTCTCCTGTGGATCTGGGTTTAAAGACATGCACTGCCCCGCCTGCACTGACAATGCAGGCATTGCATTTAAATACATAGATTTTATTTTCGCGGACACTGAATCCAATGGCGCCGCATACGCGCTCTTTATCGTTTTTGTCCAGTAAGAGCTTGATAATAAAAACGCGTTCATAAATATTATCTAAGCCCACAGCGGTTTTCCCAGCTTCTGCAACAATGGCCTTATAGGATTCCCCGTTGATCATCAGCTGCCATCTTCCCTCGTGGACATAATTTCCTTCTTTATCCTTCCATATGGGAAGTCCGAATTTTTCAAACAAATGCACGCTGCCGTTAACATGCCGGGAGATATCCATAACCAGATCATCTCTGCAGAGTCCCATTAAATCCTGACGGACATAACTGAGGTAATCCACAGGCGTATTATCTCCCTGGTACTGATTGATGGCGGAAAGCCCCATACCCACAGCACCGCTTCTTTCCATGGCGGCCTTGTCTACCACGGTTACCTTTAGATTATTCTGCTTTGCCCAGTATGCGGCCTCCACGCATGCTCCTGACCCAGCCATACCCGGACCGATAATCAGAAGATCTGTCGTTACTTCAACGGTTTCAAAGTTCTCCATGATTTTATCCTTTAATTGTTAAGGGTCCACAGTTCATCCACTTTTAAAGAAGCGGGTTCAGTAAACAACAGCTGATCATCCAATGATCCGGCTCCATTGCCGAAACCGCCGTCTGGAACGACACTACCTTCCGCCACGGTCCGTATGGGGAATTTAAACCGTTTTACAGTACCTCCCCTGAAATTTACAGTCCACATGATATCTTCACTGCCCCTTAGCGGGACAACGTTGGCGCCAAGGGGTGTAAAATCAGCATACCCCCTTACCTCGATGGCCTGGGAAGGACAGATTTTAACACAGTTATAACACTCCCAGCACATATCCGGTTCTGCGTTATAAGCCTTCATCAAATCCTCATCCAATGTCATGAGGTCATTGGGACAGATGTATTCGCAGGCTGTTTTATCGCCGCCTTTGCATCCATCGCATTTTTCATTAATGACATAACTCGGCATTTTTACCTCCATGATTAAATTATTTGGTATTCAAGGCCATTGCCAATTATCCCCAAGAGATCAGGCGATTCTTGAGGTTTATTTTTTTTTAGAAAATTTTATCCTTCTTAATTTCAGACGAAAATCGTTTCAGGCTGTCAGAACAGATTTCAAAACAAATTGTTATTATTTATATCCCATACAGCAAAATCCATACCATCTACTCTGTCAGGTCTTTCAGGTGAAGAGAAAGAGAAAAACCAATTAAAACAGAACGTTGGCCAGTTTAAAATCCAGAACAAATCAAATAAAAGGGCAGGAGTAACAGTCTGCATGGCGCCACCATATAAAGGGTGCGCTACTGTCTGCATATTTGCTTGAGATGCTTTAATAAAAGCCTTTTAAAAATATAAAAATAAATTAATTTGACAATCAGTAGCGCTACTTTTATGTTTTTTTACTGTTTGAAGAATACAAAGGATAATCATAACATTGCAGCGCTAACTCTGTTGAATAGAACAGGATAGAATCAACGGATACCCCGGAATAAGAGCAAGGATATAGTGATGGCACAATTATTGAAATATTTTTAATATAGATCTGATAACTGCTGTTTGTGTTTTTCAGATAGGCGATTGACGGGGGGTGCAATTGCACAATTGAAATTCTGCATACATTAAAAAAAGGAGATATCAAATGGGAAAAATGAGAAAATACGTAATGGTTCACAATACGCCTGGCTCTAATTGCAAAGAAGTGCAGGCTAATTGGAGAAAATTAGCAAAAATGGAAACTGCCACGTGGATAAGGACTTATTTTAATGACGAAAAAGGAGTCCGTTATTGTATCTGGCTGGCTCCTGGGGAGGAAGAACTCAAAAATATTTTTACAGAAATAGGTATCAGCTGGGATTCGATTACACCTGTGGAGGAAACGGTTCCAGATCTATGGGGAGAAAAGTGGGAAGAACATCTCAAAAAAGATTCGGTTGCCGATAATCTTGGTAATTGATTGATGGGCATCTTTTATAACGTATTCCATGGGACCGTCTGTTGAATATTCCTGGCGGTCACCCATGGAAGACTCCCACAGGCGGCCGTTTACCAGGTCATCTTCTGAATTGGTTTCAGCCACAAAAATGGTCTGCTGATCTTTGGTGCGAAAGGCCCAGCTATCCTCGTAATAGACACCGCAGCCCAGGTATTCCGACCTGTCACAACGCTTGCCCTGTCAGGAACGTTGAAAATCAAAAGAAATTTAGAGTGGTTTTGGTTGAATCAATCTATAGCCCGTCAAATGTGCTTTTTATATCCCTGCAGTCATGTTTAATTGTGGGCAAACCCGTGTCAAACGCCTGGTCTGCCCAGGGCTGTTATTCGTTTGATCCCAGGTTTGAAAGGGAGAAAACCACGGGATCCGTCCCGGTCAGGGTCAGATCAGCCCAGTAGGAGGCTCCCAGATCAAGGTTGTCAATGTGGAGCACACTTGTTTCCATATTAAAGACGGCACAGGGAGAACAGACGTCCACCTGATGAATATCCGTCATCTGAAAGCTAAGAGTATCATAGCTTGTTAAAAATAATTTCAGGGAAAAACCTGTGCCCTGCAGATCAAGACAGGGAATGGTTAAAAGGCCTGCCGCATCAAATGTGGCAGGGCTTGTCTCATTAGAGCGTTTCACAACTGTGGTCTGGGAAGGCACGGCAATACCGCCCAGCACATCCTTTGCATAAACAGCCACATTATAGGTGCCGGTAAGGGTGAATTCGTTGTAAATCCCCTGATACCTGTTTCCTCCCACATGAACCATCTCCACAACCGGCATCTCCAGCACGGGTTTTTCTGTATCTCCCGGATCAAAATCAGGAGGCGTGATAACCGCCCAAACCCGCTCGATACCGTCGGAGTCAATTACATTTTCAGCATACAATACAGCAGACGTTTCCTCTTCCATGAGGGTCTGATCGGGAGAAACGCTGTCTATGACGGGAATGCCTCCGCCGGAAATAAGCCCTGTGCCTATAAACACATCCTTTGCAAGTTCTCCGTCCGTGCTTTCATTTCCAACGCCGGTTCCATTGTCGTCTAATTGGGGCATCTGCCTTGAGTAGGTGTATTCAATGGAATTTTTGGCTATGACAAAGGCATCAAACACGTTCATGCCGTTGATGATATGCTGCCAGAAAAAGGAGCTGAAGGAAAGATCCCCAAAGGATGTAAAATATGCCTCCTGGTCTGACTTTGTGCTGGCAATGACAATACGTTCCTTCCCTTCGGGCGGTGTCAGAGCAGAAAGGAAACTGCCGGAATGGCAGGCATCATAGACAATGGTAACCCTTCCGGGAATAACCTCTTGCAGTTCATCCACCCACTGATCAAGATCTACAGCCTGGAGCAGTTCTGTTTCATTGATTTGAAAATTTCCCCTTCCCCCGTGGTCGGTGATAAAAATCAGCACATCGTCTGCATCAAGGGCCCAATCGGTAACAGCTTGCTGGAGGTTATCATTGTCTGCATAGGCATCGGCATCGGCATAAAGCCCGTTGCCGTCAAGATCCACATTCGTGTCAGGAGATAGATACTGGATGGTATCCCTGGTGAATCCCTGATAAAGCAAGGCAATATAAACATATCTTGCCAGGGCCTGGGTGGTATCCCACAGAGCATTGCCCTGGTAGGGCCCGCCTCCTGCAACAATTATAGCCTTTGAAACAGTTCCTGCCCGGGGCTCTTCGGCAGACTCAATCACCGTAACCATTACCTGCTGAGCATCTGTATCAGGTGAGCTGTCCGATATGGAGATGCTTGCCGTTCCTTCGCTTAAGCCTTCAACCTTGACAAAGGCACCGGCCTGGGTGAAAAGCTGGGCAGATGCAATGGATTTATCGCTTGAGACAACGGTATATGGGGCTTTTCCTCCCCTGATGGTGATGGTATCTGATGCGCCCTCGTTCAGCTCCAGAGTGGCTGGTTCCACGGTAAAGGAGGGGTATATCTCCAGGCTGTACTGGGTATCGTCGCCATAAATCTCAGGGTTGGTCTGTGCCGTGGCAAGGTAATACAGCCCATCTTCGGGGCATGTCCAGGAAATGGATTTTTCACATTCTGCCTGGATGTAAAAACGATTTAAAAGATAGTCCGTGTCTCCGTCGTAGATGTTGAGGACAAGGTTGGCCCTGGAACCTACATCAGTTATCTTGAAGGTATAAACCTGACTCTTATTGCCGTAAAGCTTGATCCAGTCCTGATCACCTGACTGGTGAAATGAATGGAGCTGTACCGTGCCTTCGTTGAGATCAGCAATGCCTGCCTGAGCCCTTGTGTCGTCAGGTTCGTAAAAGTCGGGTTCCCCGGTTTCAGATGGGGTTTCCTGGAATCGTTCCGGAAGAACGAGACGGATATCATCGATGTACCAGCCGGTGCTTTCTGATGCCACATTATTAGAACAAATTGCAGCAGTATGATAAAAACAGATCCGTATTCTCTGGCAGGCATAGGCGGTAAGATCCACATCCATCATGGACCAGATCCCGGACGTCTGTAACAGGGTAGAAAGATCTTCCCATTCAGACCACAACTGGCTGTTATTATCAAAGGATGAAACCTGAATATATCCATAGTCACAAGAGGAATATGAGAACCATTGAAAAAAACGCAGATGAATTTCTTCTCCAGTGTCAATTTCAGGAAGCATCCGTGCCGGACTGATCAATCTGGAGTCTGTATATCTGGAATAATTCCCCTCTAAATTTGTTCCAACGCATTGTTCACCGCTATAGGCAGCATAAGGCCCGGCTTTAGGAGAACCGACCTCCCACAGTCCGTTACTCACACTCCATCCCGGCATGCCGGATTCAAAATCTTCTGTGAGGGAGTCAGGTGTATGGGTAATGACCTGGAAGTCATCAATATACCAGCCCGTGCTTTCTGATGCCACATTATTAGAACAAATTGCAGCAGTATGATAAAAACCAATTTTTATTTTACACGCAGCATAATCTGTAAGGTCAATTTTGACAGGCGACCAGCACATACTGCTATTAGCAACGATGCTATCTATCCCAAAGGTTTCCCAGTCTGACCAAAGGTTATTGTCTTCATCATATACTGAAATCTGAATATACCCGGAATCACACGATGAATAAGAAAACCAGTTCATAAAACACAGCTTAATTTCTTCATCAGGATCAATGGCAGGAAGAGTTAAAGAAGGGCTTTGTAATCGGCTGTCAGTGTGTGATTCATAATTTGAATCCAAAATGGTTCCTGCGCACTTACTTCCACTATAGGAAAGTTCAGGCCCGGCTGTCGGGGTTCCAATTTCCCAAATGCCATTACTTGCACTCCACCCATCCCCCCAGCTCGATTCAAAATCCTCCTCAAAGATCACCTCTCTGCTCAAGGCAGCAGAAGGGATTAAAAAACAAAACAATAATAAAAACGCAGCACATAAGAGTTTCTGTTTCATGAAAATCATATTATCTCCTTATTTGATTACTGAGCCTGTATTACAATTTACTTCCCTCCATTTCATCACTTCCGGAGCAGTAAAAATAGCCGTTTGTCCATGTCCAGAAAGCGGTACCATTGAACGTGTTACCTGTCATTTTTAAAGAGGCATTTACGCTTGTTGTACCGACATCATCAGAGTATTCTCCTGATACTGTCGCAATATTATTATTGATTGATCCCCTGAGTACATAAGCGTCTCCATCCCCATCTTGGCCGGTAATTGAAAAGCCGTTTCCATTTTGATTGACAGCCATCACATGGGTGTAGGTATACATCCCTTCATCACACCCCCTTGCATCAACAGTAACTGTTACACGCCAATTCCCAACTATAGCCGAAACATCAGTGTCCGCAGTTGAAATATTTATTTGTCCGTCAAACCCTTCACCACCATATCCGGAAGGGGACCAGACCTTCCAATGGTATGTCCCTGATCTGAGATCAAGTTCTTGAGGGGAGTAAGAATGCAGTCCTTCGCCACAGCTTATGGCCTGGTAGAGCATATTCCATTCGCCATCAAATATATCTATGCAGTAGAAAGTATCGCTGTTCCGACATCCCCATTGAATCAAGTCGCTGGTTGAAATATATTCTGCATTGTTACAGATTTCTCCACCGACCACCACTCTCCCCTCAAACCCTTCTCCACCGTATCCACTTGATGACCAGACCCTCCAGTGAAATACAAAGCCTTTCATAGCTTCATCAGGTATGCCAAGGTTGTTTACAAATTGTTTTGGAAACCACGAATAAAAATTTTCTCTGCATTCTAACGCCTGAAACCCATCATAGATGTTCCAGTTCTCATCACAGATATCAATACAATAAAATGTATCTTCACCCCGCATTCCCCATTGGATCTTTTCGTAGGATGACATGTAATTTGAATCCGCCTGAACGAATTCGGTTAATAATAAAAATACAATCAACATCAAACCAAGAGAAAATTTTTTTTCCATCTGCCCCCTCCATTAAAATTTTTTTTGAATAACAAAATGATGCCGTCTTAAAATAAGTATCATTAACAGATTGATTATGATACCTCCTTTAAAAAAAAACCGAGTTACCTTTCGGCAACCCGGCTGTCTTGAGAAAATCCTTTGAGAAGACCCGTAGTGTTCCGTGCCTGCTTCACAGCAGGTTTGGCATTGTCATTTGTTTTAGCAGGCAAAATTTGTTCCTGGTTTTTAATTCCAATTTTGATTTTTCATAACCTAATACTCGATCATCAATTTTTTTGAATACCGCCGCCCCCAGCGGTTGCCTGTCAGGAACATTGATAACCGAGTAACAGAGTCATGGAAATAAAAAAAATTTCCATAACTCGATGATTAAAATTTCCTGATAGGGCAGCGTTGGATAATCAAAGTGAAATGCTGTATGGGTTCACAACACCTCCGGTAATATCCAGCTGGCCTGCGGTTTCCTCATACCCGAAAGCCTTTATAGAATAGTCATAAATTCCCCGCATCACTTCTGCCAGGGTAAGGCCGTCCTCGCTTCCTTTTGCATGATAGTTATAATCATCGCTGGCATGTACCAGAGAAAAAAAACTTTGTTCTACCGAAAAATATTCCATATCTGGACTTCTCATATTCGGCATGAGAAAAATCGCCGTTGATATAGCCTGTAAGATTTGATTTAAGCATCTTAACTCTCCTTTTATTTCAGCCTTTTGAAAAAAAATAGATAGAAAAGAAAAGCTATTCACTCGATTATCAAGTTTTTATGGAAGGACCTTTTAAGAGCCCCCAGCGGTTGCCTGTCAGGAACATTGAGAACCAAAGGAGATCAGACTTTTTCCCTGCCAGGCGTTGCGACAATCAAGCTGTTTGAGGACCAGTGGCCGCAGGTCGCCGATTTTTAGCCTGGCAGGGGAAAAGTCCTCCGTCGGTCGCTGTTCTGACAGGGCAACCGCTGGAGGCGGCGGTATTCAAAAAACTTGATAACCGAGTAACACATATCGGTTTCGATGCTTTGCATGGGGGAAATAAGGTCAGAGTAAAATTAAAAAAATTTCCCCGCTCGCCAATTGTCCTGCGCTGAACAACAGGGAATGAAATATTTTTTACTCAAAGCAACGCCAGGCCACGCATGATTTCAGCAAATTCAGGATTTTTACCGGCATACTGCTGCAAAGCCTGAAGCTGCCGTTTCACGAGGGATCCATCTGAATGATCAAAATCGAGATCTTTCGATATTTGAAGCTCCAACCGATTAACCTGATCCATCACTGGTCTCACCATCGTTCGGCGATCCCATGCGATATAGCCGAAGAGCGCAACTATTAACGAAATGAGAGAGCCGAAAATAAAAAGCATGGTATTGTTTGAATCGTCCTGTCTTTTATGCAGCGCTTCCAAACCCGACTTCATCTCAGCCCGAAGATCCGATACTCTCTCTGAAAGGGCTTGCTGACCCGACTTCATCTCTGCCCTCAAAGCATCCTGACCCGACTTCATCTCTGCCCTCAAAGCATCCTGACCCGACCTCATGTCCGTCCGAAGATCCGATACTTTCTCTGAAAGTGCTTTCTGGCCTGCCTCCAGACGCGCAAGTTTTTCCGTAATCTCACGATCAGATATCCGTGGCGCGACATCCACTGCAGGCAGTGTCACCGGCAAAAGCAATTGAAGTACTATCCACAAACCAGTTAAACGGATGTAAAATCTCATAATGACCTCCATTCTCAAATCTTCGAATTCATGTCAACATTGATTATAACCTTCCATACCAGAAATCACAATCATAAACAATGAACCGCAAAAAACAAAATGCTTCCGCAACCGAAGATCCTGGTTCTGCTGTGGTGTATACGGGCAGTTTTCCCCCTGTGTAGGTAACAAAAGGCGCTATCAAATTTGACTGCCTGAAGAGCAACAGCGGTTCCGCACTGGGCGGTGTGTAAAACAGAGCCCCGAATGTGTTGGAGATTCTTCCGTCATCAGGTATTTCCAATGGAAAACTCAGCTCAACATGGGCATTCTGATCAATGAGCAGCTTTTTTTCAAAGCGGCTGAGACCGTCCACAACAATGCCCGATATGGCCCCGCACGGACACAACGGACGTAGTGATCATTGGCATTATCGTAGCCATCCACGTAGCCACTGCGGAAATCCACGTACCACGCGCCATCCGTGTACGCGGGCATACTGCCCGACCAGTAATACGAAGAACTGCTGTTGAACACCTCAGTGAAGATTGCAGGATCATAATCTGTATAATCCACAATGGAATTAAACTCTTCAACTTCAGGAATTCGCCAGTCATCATGGCCGTCAAGTACAAGGGTGTCACAATAGGCACAGGCATCTGACCAACTTTTATTTACACCGTCATCTGCCCTCTGCCACTCAAGTCCGGTGTGTACATCCTCTACAACTTTATCGTTTCTAATCACCAAATAATCCAAAGGCATGCTTAAACGTGACATTAATGTTTTTACTCGGTTATCAAGTTTTTATGGAATGGCCAATTAAGAGCCCTGAGCGGTTGCCTGTCAGGAACATTGAGAACCAAAGGAGATCAGACTTTTTCCCTGCCAGGCGTTGCGACAATCAAGCTGTTTGAGGACCAGTGGCCGCAGTTCTTGATTTTTAGCCTGGCAGGGAAAAAGTCCTCCGTCGTTCTCGTTCCTGACAGGCAAACGCTCGGGGCGGCGGTATTCAAAAAACTTGATAACCGAGTTAAAGATTGAATCTTGAGATACATCTGAAAAAAAATTCGGAAAAAATCTGGCGCAATGCGATTGCCTTGACAAGCTCAGAATACGCGAAATCGGTTCAAATCACCGGGAATTGGTGCAATAGCAGAACAAAAATACAAGGGTGGCCATGGCCATGATACCTTCAAACCTAACTTTAGCCACAAACAATTAGAAATAGTTAAAGAACTCTCCTGGCATTGTTCAAAACTATATAATATAGTTAACTATGATATTAAAGATAAAGAGGAAGTAAAACCAGTATATACTGGTTTGGAGAATGATTTTAAAGATAATTGGCATTGTAAGTATTTACATAGTCATAATAGGCAACAACTTTTTAAACAATTAGCTCAGGACTGGAAATCCTATTTTAATTCAATAGATGATTACAATAACAATTCAGGGAAATATCAGGGTCAACCAAAACCGCCCAATTTTAAGTATTTAGACAATAATCCAGGCGAGATAATTTTTACCAATTTAGCTACCAGAGTCAGAGATAGTCATCTTCTTTTGTCTTTGTCGAAAGAGATTAAAAAACAATATCAGGTGGATAGTCTTAAATTTCAGTTACCACCAGTAATTGAAAGCCTGATTAATTTAGATAATCTCCAACAGGTAAGGATAAAAAGAGATAAACTTTCTGGTGACTGGTATTTACTCATCATTCACAAAGTGGTTGAGAAAGAAAAACCAGAGGGTAATAATGTAATGAGTATAGATTTAGGTTTAAATAATCTGGCAACTATTACTTTAAAGGGTAATTGTGAAAGCTATATTATTGATGGAAAAGTGATTAAATCAGAAAATAGGTATTACAATACTAAAATAACTAAACTTCAAAAAATTAGAATGAAACAAGTAGGTACTAATACGTTTGCAGATACCACACAGATCAAACAATTAAGATTAAAAAGAAGACATTTTGTTAGTGACTATCTACATAAAGCCAGTAAAAAGGTGGTTGATTTAGCACTTGGAAATGATGTAGATACTATTATAATTGTTGATATAGCAGGCATTAAACAGAATAACAGACATAACAAACACTTTGTAGCAATTCCTATTCAAAGATTTAAAGACTTAATTGAATATAAAGCTAAATTAGAAGGTATAAAAGTAATATTTCTTAATGAAGCTTATACTTCTGGATGCCCTGCAATAGATGGAGAAAAAGTAAACAAAAAAAATCACAATAAATCCAGACGAATTGAACGCGGGCTATTTAAAACTGGCAATAAGGTAATTAATGCTGATGTAAATGGTTCATTAAATATAATGAGGAAATATCTTAAAGATGGTACTCCTGAAATGCTAAGGCTGATTAGG
>JAWOEJ010000012.1:0-9628 GCA_046482845.1 Desulfobacteraceae bacterium
AAAAATTCAGCATGCCGGCGCTTTCCGATTTGATTGTGGAAAAAGCAAAGCTGCAGCCTGGTTAATTCTTCTTTCTTTCAAACCAACACGAAGGCAGATTCATAGACGATCCATTTGTGCAATCATATTGTTTTTATAGTGCATAACAAATGACTTGATACTGTTCAATATAGTATATAAGGTAAGGAAAGTATCTTTTCATCTGTGATCATCTATAATTGTATGATGGTGTACGATTATCCTGCCGTCACTTTTTGAGACGTATAGTTTGCTTTTTCAATCGCCCATGGTTTTTGAATAGGATACAAATTTTTTTTATTTCATCTTTTTTTCGATTAATTTACCCGGATATTTGAATAGGATACTTCCATATTATCATTATATGTATTTGTGCGCACAAAGTCAATACTTTACCCATCACCGCCCCCCCCCTGCCCTTCTCAAACGTTCGCAAATCTGCAATTGCCATTTGAGCATAAAGCATTGACAGGAAATCCCCCAGGGCGGTTTGTTTTTTTTCGATAGTTTGATAAAGGATACTTTGCCAAAATTAATTTTGATGACAGGGATAATATATTCTGGGGCAAAGTAATAGGAATAAAAGATAGTATTACGTTTGAAGGCGAGACAGTCACAGAGCTTAAAGAGGATTTTCATAACGCAATCGACCATTACCTATCAATTTGCGAACAGGAGAATGTAAAACCGGATAAGCCGTATTCAGGCAAATTAACATTACGCCTGCCGCCACAGACTCACGCGGAAATAGCCCAGGTTGCCGCACAAAAAGGGACCAGTCTCAATAAATGGGTAACGGAAACATTGGCGCAGGCAGTTAAAACATCCGCTTGACATCCTCCGCTCTTTGATTTTATCCAGTATAAAATTTTGAAAACATGATCACAACATACTTGGATGCCTGGACAAAATCAAGAAGTTTATAATTGATCTGATAGATCGCTGTGAATGAATAATCTTTTTTTGATTCCACCGCAGATTTGGAAAAATAGGGTTCAGGGAAGCCCCCAAGCTCCAGTAATTCCAGGAATTCCTCTTGTTTGGAAAGCCCCGGTTCTTTGACGGACAATGGGTGCAGTCGCACATGAAAGATATCTATTTTGTATTATGGTCAAAAACACAGGTGGAGCGGCACTCTTCTGTTTTTTTTAGTTGGGGGTATAAAAGAAGCTGAAGCCAATTGGTATTCCATTTAACCGGACTTCATGCTATTATCTCTATTTATTATTCTAAATTCAGGCAAATTGAGACTGTATGAAACATGATATAAAAAAAAGAATTGTCTATGTGGGTGACCCGGTATGTTCATGGTGCTATGCCTTTACAGACACCTTTGAACGGATAAAAACCGAATTTTTAGGGAAAATAGAGTTTTCATACTACATGGGCGGGCTTGTCATTGATCGAGACATAAAAATCAATGCCGCCATGAAAAAACTGTTAAAAAAAAACTGGAAAGAGGTGGAAGTTAAAACAGGAAAGCGCATAAAAGCCTGTGAAAAAATCGATGGGGTTCATCCCATGCCGTATATATCCGATCCGGCATGCCGGGCATTCATGTGCATAAAATCCATTGATGAAGAACTGGCTTATGGGTTTTACAAACTTGTGCACCAGCGTTTTTATGAAGAACTTAAAGATATTTCAGATGAAAACAATTTGTGTGATATTGCCGGTGAACTGGGAATTGACAAATCTTTTTTTATTGAAAAATTCAGACACAAATCTGCACAAGAACAGGTGTACAAAGCCATGGACAAGGTGAAAGCGCTTGGGGTAAGGGCCTTTCCCGCCCTTGTGGCTGTTGATGAATCAGGAAAAACAGTATTAAATCAGGGCATAAAACCCTATTCCCAGTTAAGGGATCAGATCTCTGCCTGGGTAGATGGAGACATCTCCGCTGATAAAATGCTGCCGGTTCTGTAACAGGCGGCAGGGGGGTGACAAAGCATGCTGCCGCCGCTTTCCTCCCTTTTTATTAAACGGACAGAACAGGCGGCAGTATTGTGTGCGAACGGAATTTCAGGGTAAATCTGCAGATTTTGTTTTTGCCTAAACAGCCAGAATATATTTCAAAGCCGCACCCTGGACGACCTCAGGCATCACCCGTACTGCATCTTCCAGGGGAATGATGTCTTCTATGAGCCTCTCAAACGCATCCTCATGGTCTGCGATAAAGAAAAGACCTTTTTCCATGTCCGCCTGTTTCAGGCCGTAGGCTCCGTATACAGCAAGTTCTTTGTAATGAATACAATTCAAGTCCGCGGCTTGAACGGCTTTGTGTTTTAAAAGTCCGCTGAAAAAAGAAAACCGGCCGCCCCTGGCCAGTTTCTCCATGCCTGATCCAAAGGCAGCGGGATCGGCACAGGCATTAACGGCCAGATCAAAGTCCTTTTCTGATGTATTCTGCACACAGTCAATCCCAGTCAACCTGAGAAATTTTTCTGTTTTTTTTATCTTATCCTGATTTTTTTCAATAATCAGAGGATGAGCCCCAGCGGATTGACACACCAGAGCAGTAATCATGCCCATGGTTCCCCCGCCGTAGATGATAACGCGATCGCCCTTTAAGGGACAGGGCCGTGACAGGGCATTGAGCACGCATCCTGCCGGTTCGGCAAAACATGCCAGGTGGGCCGGCAGATGATCCGGCAAAGGGATCAGATTTTTTTTACAGGCTGTCAGCTCATCTGCAAAACCACCGTCCCTGTGAAATCCCATGATCTGCATGTCGTCACAGAGATTTTCCCGGTTGCTGGTGCAGTATCTGCACTTTCCGCAGGCACGGCCCGGCCATACCGCAAATCTCTTGCCTGTTTCATCCAGGCAGACGGCCTCATGCCCGGGCACCCTCGGCAGGACAAGATCTTTATGCCCCTGTTCCCACATTTTTGCATCAGTCCGGCAGACCCCGCAGAATTCAACCTTGAGACACATATCTCCCTTTTCCGGTATCAGTTTTTCAGCCTTTTTAATCTCCAGATTCTGTACTCCTGAAAGCATTATTTTTCTCATACACCTGTCCTTGATAAAGAATTTAAATCCCAATGGGAAAATTTCTTTCAATCTGTTTTTTTATGAGATTTTCCGCGCCGATTTCGTCGATGTTCTCCCGCATCTTTTCAAAATAATGCTCCACAGAATCCACCGTATCAATAATATGGGGCTCTTGTTCAATCATTGCAAAAAAGGCCTTGATAATTTCAGGGTCAAAATGTGTTTTTGCCCCTTTCTGAAGAGCGTCTATGGCTTTTTCAAGGGAGAGTTTTTTCATGTGGGCCCGGCCTGAAATCATGGTTTCAAATGCGTCGCATACGGCAATTATTCTTGCGCCCACAGGAATATCTTTCCCTTTGATCCCGTCGGGATAACCGGAACCATCAAATTTTTCATGGTGATGGAGAATCAGGGGTTCGAGCTCATGGAAAAAAGTAAGGGGTTTGAGGATTTTAGCCCCGATGGCAGGATGTTTCTGCACCTTTTTCATCTCTTCGACGGAAAGACTGCCCAGGCGGTCCAGTATGTCATCTGCCATTCCAATTTTACCGATATCATGAAGAATCCCGGCGTGATAAACCTTTTCCGCTACTTTTTCTGAAAGGTTCAGTCTTTTTGCAACCCCTTTGGCAAAAACAGCCACCCTTAATGAATGGCCATGGCTTTTTTCATCCCTTGCCTCCAGGGCCAGGGCAAACCCTTCTACAATCTGCCTGAGCATCACCAGGGTTTCCTGGTCGCTGTTTAAAGCCCTTAACAGGGCAATGGCCCCCTGTTCTCCCAGGGCTTCAACCAGCTGATGCTCGTCCGGGTCAAGTTTTCTGAATCTGGTAAAGTATACTGCCAGCAACCCTTTATAGAGCGCATTAATATCAAAAAACAGAGCGGTGATCGATCCCACTCTTTTTTTCCCCAGTCTTTCAAGGTCTGGAATATTTTCATCATAACGGGCATCTTCAATAAACACCTCTGTTTCATGGGGATCAAAAATGGTCATCAGGGTCTTATAGTCAACCCCTGCCAGACTTTGATAGGTAAACCCATGGGAAATAATTGTTTCTATGGTTTCGTTTACTTCATTGATGATCCAGAATATACATCCCTTGGCCTGGGTGATCTGGGTGATATTTTCAACAATGCATTCAAGTATTTCCTTTGTGTTTGAGCCGTTATGAATGGCTTTGCTGACAGTGGAAAATATTTTAAAGTATTGTTGATAATTGTCCTGCATACCTGTTGAATCCTTTTTGATTTATGAAAAGAAATTAAGCCAGACAGCACTGAATTCACTGTAGATCAGCTTCTGCATCTGGGGTACGGCGGAAAGGGCGTCCTTTAAAAGCGTTCTTTCAATATTGTCAAGTTCGGCCGGAGAAATATAATTGTCGGGTTTCTCGTTGTTTTTTATTTTCTGAAAATTTTCCCTGAGCCTGAAAAAAGTCAGGGTTTCAAACCCTGTCTGGATCAGATTGGCATCCTTTTTGGATATGGCCTCTTTTTCCAAAAGCATTGCAAGCCGCCCCAGGCTTGACGGTTCTTTGATATTATTGTTGATGGCAAAAATCCGCAGCCCGTTTACCAGATGGACCAGGCCGCTGGTTTTCAAATTTATCTGACCTTTGTGAGGCCCTTTCTGCTCTGTTCGTATCCTGCCGAGGAGTTTGATCGGGGTGTCATATTTTAATTCGTCATTGGTCAGCATGTGATTGATTTTTTCAGGATTGGTGAACTGCTCAAATATTTTGTTCCACAACAGGTCTGCCAGGGCATAATTTCCCCATACCGGCCTGAAGTCAAGAAGGATGGTCATCATCCTTGTATCATCCGGGTCAAAGGAGTCTGCCCATTTTTCCACACTGGCAATCCATGCGCTTACCGGCCGGCGCCATATGGGATTGGTTGCCATGACATTGCCGGGACAAAGGGTAAAACCGCAGGCATTCAGTCCGTCAACAATGATTTTTGCCAGGGTCTCAAAGTAGAGATCCACCTTTTTTATATCCTCTTTTTCAGGATCTTCATATATCATGGCATTGTCCTGATCCGTCCGGATGGGCTGTTCATGCCTGGCATCACTGCCCATGTTTATCCAGCAGTAATCAACAGGGGGCGGGCCCCAGCCGTTTTTTTCCATTTCTTTTTCCGCAGTATTGATAACCGCCCGGGTCAGACGTTCGTTAAGTTCGGACATGACTTCAAGAATAACCGGTACCTTGACCCCTTCCTTAAGCAGGGCATTGAGAACCCCGTTGGTCTGCCCGCTGATTTTTGCAAGTCCCGTTATTGTGGATTCTGATTCAATTTCCTGAAGAAGCAGGAGACTGCCCAGATTCCTGGATTTGATAAGGTCAACTGCTGTTAAAATCCCGACAAGTTTTCCTTTGTCCATGACCAGAAGATACTTGGTTTTGCTTTTAGTCAAGGCCAGCAGCGCCTGTCCAATAAAGGCATCCGAGGCGATTTCAACCAGATTGGGGTTCATCACCTGGGCGGCCGTGCAATTGTCAACAGGGTATTTTTTCCGTGTGATAAGGTTATAGACAATATCCTTTTCTGTTACAATCCCCTGGGGCGTTCCATCGGCATCCACCACCACAGCAGAACTGATGCCTTTTCTTTCCATTTTTTCCGCTGCAGACGCCACCTGGTCCTCAAGCCTGCAGACCACAACAAAACTTGACATCACCTGCCTTACCCTTTTTTTAAACAAGGGCAAATCAATTCCGTCTGAGATGGAAAAATTACGCTCTACAAGTATTTCCTCATAGAGAATCCGCATCCGTTCGGTAAGAATGACATTAAAATAACCGGAAAATTCAGAATAGTTGTGGATCAAATGTTCAAGATCCTCCCTGGAAATGAGAATGCAGGACAGATTGTCCTTTGCCCGGGCAGCAGCCGGGTAATTCTGCCGGGACAATACCACTGTTTCGCTGAAAAAATTTCCTGTTTTTCTCAGACCCACAACTGATTCTACTCCCCGTTCATTTGTCACAATAATTTCCGCCATTCCCTCTATGACAACAAAAAGGGTGTCAAGGCTTGGATCTCCCTGTTTGAAAATATACTCTCCGTTTTTAAATGTCTTAACCAAGACCTTTTTTGAAATATCCCTTATCACCTTATCCTCGAGCAAACTGAACGGTTCTATGTTTTTTAGAATTTCCCTTATTTCTTTTTCAGTCACAACTTCCTCCATTGCCCTGAAGTCAGGGCCGGGAACAGGTTAACTTCGGTATTGGTTTTTTGACCCGGCATTAAGAATCTGCTCCTGTTCACCAGAACCAGACACAACAACCTGATCATCAAGTTAAAACTCGATCATCAAGTTTTTTGAATAGTACCGCTGGTGGCTGCGCTCGGCCCTTACATAAAAACTTGATAATCGAGTAAAAAAAGCAGGAATACAGGGCAGAATATACAAAAAAAATATCAAACAGGTGGAAAAAAATCAATGTCAATGATAAATTATTAACAATTAAATCTTGACAAGCAGATAGACAGGTCGCATTTTTAAAAGTTATTGTTTAATTGGAAGTGCTTTTGTTTTTTTTTCAGAAAAATAAATAGTTCTGGATCTCTGACTACACGGCAAAAGTATATACCATAACTTGATGATAAAATTAGTGAAATAAAAGGAAAGGCAAAACAATGGGTAAAAAAAACTATGAGTTTGTGTTTGACCAGTATGGAAAAACCAGGGAAATAAAAATCAAATCCAGGGGCGATGAGCTTCTCAGCAATCATTATATGAACAAGGGAACCAATTTTTCGCAGCAGGAAAGAAAGGATTTCAGTATTGACGGAGCTCTCCCCCCCCATCCCATGAGTCTGGATGAACAGGTGGAAGTGTGTGAAAACATTGCTGACAATAAAAACACCAACATTGAAAAATATATTTATCTGCGCTCCCTGTTTGACAGAAATGTTACGCTGAACCATGCTGTTCTGGCCAAAAATATACAGAAATATCTTCCCATTGTTTATACCCCGACGGTTGGACAGGCCTGTGAACAATTTTCTGAAATTGTAAGAAAAGCCTCGGGTATCACCTTTTATCCTGGTAATATTGACAGGGCAGAAGAAATACTGAAACGTTACCAGACCGATGATATCAGAGTGGCGGTTGTCACAGACAATGCCGGCATACTTGGCATTGGCGATCAGGGCGCAGGGGGAATCAATATCTGCATCGGTAAACTTCAGCTTTACACCCAGGGCGCTGGAATTGCCCCCTGGCACTGTCTTCCCATTTCCCTTGACGTGGGAACAAACAGCCAGACCCTGTTAAACAACCCGAGATACCTGGGATACAGGCAGAAAAGGCTTTCCGGAGATGCCTACAATGAGTTTATTGAAAAATTTGCAAAGGCCTTTAAGGCTGTTTTTCCCAATTCCCTGTGCCAGTGGGAGGACTTCAGCAAACAGAATGCATTTACCATCAATGACACCTATTCCAGAGAACTGGTTTCCTTTAATGATGATATTCAGGGTACAGGGTCCATTACGCTGGCAGGAATCCTTGCCGCCATGAAGGTTAAAAAGGAAAAACTGTCCGACCAGAATTTTTTGATCTACGGTGCCGGCGCCGGCGGGGTAGGCATTACAGAACAGATCTTTACCGCGCTCGTGGAAGAAGGGTTGTCCGAAGCAGAGGCAAAAAAACGAATATTTACAATGGATTCCAGGGGGTTGATCACCTCGGACAGGGATCTTGACCCGTATAAGAAAAAATTCAGCCAGACCCCTGGTGATCTGTCCTGGTTTAATGACCCCAAAGACAATTCCCTTGACAATATAGTTAAGAATGCCGGGATTACGGTGCTCATCGGCACTTCAGCCCAGTCCGGGTCCTTTACCAAAAAAATCGTTCAGGACATGTGTAAAAATTCCAGCCGGCCGGTTATTCTGCCCATCAGCAATCCAACGGACAAGGTAGAGGCCCATCCTGAAGATATCTACAGATGGAGTGAGGGAAAGGCGGTGATTGCCACGGGAAGTCCGTTCAACCCTGTGATGCACAATGGAAAAGAGATCAGGATCGGCCAGTGCAACAATTTCTTTGTCTTTCCAGGGATCGGTCTTGGAATTATTGCCTCCGGTGCAAAACAGGTTCTTCCCTCGTTTTTCACAGCAGCGGCAAAGGCGGTTGTGGAAAACATTGATGAAGAAGACCTTGAAAACGGAATTGTTCTTCCCAAAATAAACAAGGTTAAAAAAATCTCCAGGGACGTGGCCGTTGAAGTTGGCAAAGCAGCCATATCAGCCGGGGTCTGTAAAAAAGACCTTCCCTTTTCCAGGTTCAACCATGACAATGACCCGTCAAAACTGGCAGAAATTATTGACCATATGAGATGGGACCCTGAATACATCAATCTGAGTCCGGTATAGGCCCTTCAGCAGGTATGTTTTTTAAAAAAAAGATTTTTTCTGAAATTCATGCCGTTCACGGCATTAAAACAGCCCTGGCATCTGTATTTGCCTATGCCCTGGTCACTTTCCTGGATCTGGAATACGGATACTGGGCTGTTTTTTCAACGGTTATTGTGATGCAGGTTTATGTTGCCGATTCAATCAATATGTGCATCTACAGATTGTCCGGCACGGTTATAGGCGCGGCAGTCGGTATTGCCGCCCTTTTATTGTTTCCGTCCACCCCTTTCTGGACCGGGGTTTCTATTTTTCTTTTTGTGGGGCTGTGCAGTTTTATGACCCACTATAACAGCCGGTACAGGATGGCGGCCATAACCGTTGCCATTATCATAATGACAGGTCTTGCCGCTCCGGATAAGATCCGGTTCGGCCTTGACAGGGTGATAGAAATTTGTATTGGAATTTTCTGTGCCTTTAGTGTTTCTGTTCTTGTTTTTCCGGTCAGGCGGGTGGATCAGCTTCAAAACAATCTTAAGGCTGAGGCTGCTGTCTGTGCTGAAAAATACGATGAGCTGCTCAAAGCGTTTCTTTCCGGACAAAAACGAGTAAACAATAATCTGCTTCTGGATCTTAGTGTACAGGTGTGGACAAACCATGAATTGTACCAGAACATCAAACGTCATGAAGCATTGATCTACCCGAAAAAATTCAGCAAAAACCTGGCCGCTGTTGTTTCCACAATTGACAGAACCCTGGAACATCTGCGGACCATGCAGCGGATCTTAAATAAGACCCAGGGAAAAGCCTATGATATTATCATGGAAAAAGAACTGGTTCTGCTTGCTGAAAAGAGCAAAGAAGCCCTGTTACGTATAGTAAATCAAAACGATTCCCTTGATTTAAGCGAATTGTCAAAGGCCGCTGCAGAAGCAGAAAAAAAACTGATAGTTCTGCGTTCCCAGGGGGTGACCATTCGCTTTGATGTTCAAAAGCTGATTCAGGTTTACTCTTTTTACCACACCATGCATTACCTGGCAGAAGACCTCATCCAGACCTGGGATCGTTCAGGAAACGCTCTCAGCAGGGGCCAGGAATCATGAGCTGAAAAAAAATTAAAATAAGGAGAAACATGGAAATTTCACCGCAGACCAGTAAAAAGGCAGATAAAGATAATAGCTGTGTATACAAAAGTGCCAGGCAGATTTCCACCAGTTGATATGCCGGGAGAGGAAGAGACAAG
>JAWOEJ010000058.1:0-6103 GCA_046482845.1 Desulfobacteraceae bacterium
GCCGGCTGCGCCAAATACCGCTATAACAAACTTGACCTTGGCGACATCGGCGGTATTCCCAGAGTTCTGGATGCCGGCCAGTGCAACGACTGCTATTCCCTGGCTGTCATTGCCCTGAAACTCAAAGAGGCATTTGAGCTGGACGACATCAACGACCTGCCCATATCCTACGATATCGCCTGGTACGAACAAAAGGCTGTTGCCGTCCTGCTGGCCCTGCTCTCCCTTGGTGTCAAGGGCATCCGCCTTGGCCCCACATTACCGGCATTTCTGTCTCCCACAGTGACAAATGTTCTGGTGGAAAAATTTGACATCAAACCCATCGGCACCGTGGAAGACGATATTGCCGCCATGATGGCCGGAAAATAACCATAAATACGGGGACACTTTACCTATTTTTTTATCAGATGGTACATTGTTTTGTTCAGTTAATTGAATGAAATAAAATAGTTTTTTATGGAGTCATGAAAAATAGGTAAAGTGTCCCCGTATTTCATGCAAGGCCTTTAAAATATGGGACAAAATCTACCGACGAGGATGTGACCTGTTAAATCGCCACGGTTAGTGACGATATCCGCTGACGGTAACACGAAAACACGGGGACACTTTACCTGTATTTATCGCGTCAAACCATTTTTTTCATTCAGCTGCTGGGCATTTCAATATATGTACAAATAGTTTGAGCCCAATTAAAAACATATTAAAAATATTCTTTCGTTTATAGAAAAAAAACAATATTTTTTCCTTGACATCGAAAAACCAACTCTCTATGATTATAAACTCACAGTTTGACCGCGCATTGTTTTGTTCACTAAATTATAGAATGCAATATTCTATATGCCTGAAAAAAACACCAATTCCTAATATTGGTTTGGGTAAAACAAAAATCAAAAAAATCAAAAGGAATAACCATGAACTTTATCAAAGAACAGGAATTTGATGGAAACCCAACGGAAATCAGGGAATCAGATCACTACTCCAGCGAATATGTAAAAAGTTTTTCAGAAAAATGGGACGAGCTCATTGACTGGGAGGCCCGGGCAAAAGGGGAAGGCGATTTTTTCATCAAAACCCTTAAGGAAAGGGGAAAGCATAAAATCCTGGATGTTTCCACGGGTACAGGGTTCCACTCGGTGCGGCTGTTAAACCAGGGATTTGATGTAACCAGTGTTGACGGCAGCCCCAACATGCTGATCCAGGCATTTAGAAATGCGAAAAAATACGGCCACATCCTTCAGGCGGTCAATAGCGACTGGAGAAGGCTGAACCGGGATGTCCACGGCGAATTTGATGCCATCATCTGCCTTGGCAACTCCTTTACCCATCTCTTCAGCGAAAAGGGACGACGTAAAGCACTGGCTGAATTTTACGCCATGCTTGCCCATGACGGCATTTTGATCCTGGATCAGAGGAATTACGACTACATGCTGGACAATGGATTCAAGACAAAACATAAATACTACTACTGCGGTGAGAATGTGACGGCAGAGCCGGATTACCTTGATGAGGGGCTTGCCAGATTCAAATACACATTCAAAGACGGGGACGAGTACCACCTGAACATGTGCCCCATCCGCAAAGATTACCTGAAAAAACTGATGTTCCAGGTGGGGTTTCAAAAAGTTGACACCTTTGGTGATTTTGAAGAGACTTACAAAGAAGAAGAGCCTGACTATTTTATTCATGTTGCTGAAAAATATATCAGTGACGAAGACATGGAGGACAAGTAAAGATGACAAAAGACAACACAGCTGTAAACACAGCACGGGAATACTACAACAGCTTTGATGCAGATACGTTTTACTACACGGTGTGGGGGGGAGAAGATCTCCATGTGGGCACCTTTAGAAAACCGGAAGAGGATATCTTCACAGCCAGCCGGAGAACGGTAAAAAACCTTGCCTCCCTTGCAAAGCCCATCACAGAAAAAACAAAGGTGCTGGATATGGGCTCCGGCATTGGCGGCAGTTCCAGGTATCTGGCCAAAACCTATGGATGCACAGTAACCGCGTTTAACCTCAGTGAAGTGGAAAATGACCGGAACAGAAAAATGAACAAAGAGCAGGGACTAAACCATCTCATTGATGTCAGGGAAGGTAACTTTGAAAATATAACCTTTGATGATGAAACCTTTGATATTGTCTGGTCCCAGGATGCCATTCTCCACTCTGGAAACCGGGAAAAAGTCCTTGCCGAAGCCCTGCGGGTTCTTAAAAAAGGCGGAGAAATGATTTTTACCGATCCCATGCAGACAGAGGACTGCTATGAAGAGTATCTGGACCCCATACTCAATAGAATCCTTCTGGAATCCCTGGCCACCCCGGAGTTTTACTGCAAAACAGCTGAACAGCTCGGCATGAAGGTTCACAGGTATGTCAACCAGCCACAGTGCCTGGTCAACCACTACGCAAAAGTGCTGGAAGATACGAAAACAAAGGAGGATGAGCTGATAAAAAAGGGAGTAAGCAAAACATATATACAGAATATGAAAAAGGGGCTGGAACACTGGGTCATCGGCGGTAAATACGGCCACCTTACCTGGGGCATGTTTCATTTTGAAAAACAGGCTTAGGGAATAAGGATAAAGTACCATCAGGTCTTGCGTTAAAACACCTGTCCAGGGAGTAAGGGATCTTCCAGAAAACAATATGCGCATATTATTTTCTTCCAGATCCCTAAGGGCAAAATATAAAAGATGTTGAAAAATTAAAAGATGGCAGCAATATTATAATTCCAGATTCTGATGTTGCTGATATTTTAAAGGATGCCACGCTTGATTGCTAAGTTCATCATCTGCTCACTGCTTGTGACAGGCGGAATTTTAATTTTTTCCCGGGGTTTTAAAACAAGTTCGATTGCTTGTGAAGGGCAGGTGGTGACGCACAAGCCGCAGCCAATGCACCGGTCTTTATTTATAACTGCTTTTTCGTCATCACTCATTGCCAGTGCACCCATCTGACATCGGTCAATGCAATCCCCGCACCCCACGCATTCATCTTCATCAATTACGGCATAATAATTGGAAAAAACCATTTCCGCCGGCCTGGGATAGAGATTGAGGGCTTTGAGTACGCCGCAGCAGTCGCCGCAGCAGTTGCACATCCCCCCCGGGTTCTGGGCCGTGGCAGGCTGGGTTACCAGCCCGGCTTCATGGGCTTTTTTTAAGATCCGGGTGCCTTCTTCCACATCAATCTGGCGGCCCATGTCATGATCCAGATAATACTGAGCCATGGAACCGAACATAAAACAGGCTTCCATTAATTTCCCGCACCCGGTTTCAACCGTTTCCCGCATCTTTCGGCAGATGCAGTCGGTAATTACAATCAGTTTTTGTTTTTTTAATATTTCAACAGCATCGTCATACGGCGCAATCCTCTGGGTGACATCGATGGATTCCTGAATCGGTATGGTTCGCAGAAATCCTTCAGCACTTTCAGCCATTGCAGCAGAAAATTCAGCGTCAAAATACTGTTCCACCAGACTGGCAAAATGTTTGTCCAAACGTTTGACCTGAAACTCAAATAACCCATGTACAAATGGAATGGCACCGTATTTAACAGAGTCGCCTTTTTTCAGGTGAAACAGCAGGCCGCGTTTTGTCATATCTTCAAGTAATTTTTCAACTTCATCAACAGGCCTGTTCAGTCTTTCTGCAATCGTTTCAGGGGGGTCTAAAAGTGGTGACAGCGCCAGAAATATTTCTGCGTCCTGTTCTGAAAACATTTTTTTTAAAATGGTGATTTCAATTCCCGATTCCGTTGCCGGAAATCCAACTGAATATTTATCCAAACGTTCCTGAAGCTGGCGGTAGATGTCCTGGGTCATTGGATTGTTCCTTATATGTTTAAAAAATTTTAACGCTTCGCTCCTCGGCAGAAGTCCCTTTACTGGTTTTTACCAAAAAAAGTTGCCTTTTTATATAACAAATGCGCCAAAACCCAGACTTTAATATATATAAAGGTAACTCTATATGTTTCAATCAAAGCATCCAGTGGGGCAAACCACAACCCTCTCAGCTGTTCAATATTGATCAGGGCGCACTGTCATTCCCAGAACTCAGATGCTGGAGTGCGGACAGGGAAAGAAACTCATTTTCCGGGTATGTTTTCATTTTTCCCTCTGATTTCTTGCCCGCTGCTTTTCATGCATTTCTTCAACAAGAGATAGAGACAGCTTCCAGGCCTCTTCACAAAAAGAAACAAAGCCTTTTAATGCTTCACATTCCGGCAGGAGATCATCTCCTTTTTTGATCTGTCCCACTGAATAATGATATTCAGACAGGGCATCAATGTATTCTTTACGCTGCTCCCTGGGAATGATCAGCGGTGGAAGCCCTGACTTTAAAACCGGTAAATTGGCAATCAACCGGGCAAGTCTGCCATTCCCGTCAAAAAAAGGATGGATGCGGACAAAAGAAACGTGAAGGGCTGCATAGGCATCCAGTGTACTGGTCCTATCCCCGGTTTTGCGCGCACGATCCACCTGCCGGTAAAGGTCAAACCAGTTTTCCATGAGATAGGGCACGTCATCCGGGGATGCATATTCAAAGACCACCTGTTTCTCTTTGATGACGCCCACGGTTGAGTTGGGTTCTTTTTTCCATGCTCCCACAGGTTTGTATATGTCCAGCAGCACCTGGGTCTGGACTGCCTTGTGAAGATCGAAGAGTTCTTGTTCTCCAAAAGCCATTTCCTGTTCCAGCAAGCCATAGATCAAATCAATAGCCCGGGCATGGCCCACCACTTCCTCATGGTCCTTGAGCGGCTTCCCGGAAACCGTCAAGCCCTCTTCCAGCACAAAAGCGGTCTCGCCCAGAGTCAGAGTATTGCCCTCAATGGCTGTGGAGGTATGGGTCCAGAGGTTGCGCAGCTGGATCATGAGGGCGTTTTGCAGGTCTTTGTCAAGATTTTCTAAAAAATTCAGCATTTGCAATTCCTTTCTTGGATCTACTTTCCCATTATTCTCTCTCTGGTTAATCAAAACAAGAATAAACCAAAGGATAACAACTGCCAGTTTTCATCAAAATAAATCCAGCAATTTTCACAGGGAAATCCTCAGCGTAAGAATACCCTCAATTATTTAAATTCCATACTGGGCTGATTAAAGGGGACACAGGGAAAAAAACGAACAGGTATCACATTTCTGTTTCAATTCCACACTGGGCTGATTAAAGGTGGAGGATCTGCTGCCATGACAGGAGGGATATCAATGTTTCAATTCCACACTGGGCTGATTAAAGGGGGCGCAAAGCTGCACTTTATCGGACAGGTCTTTTTTGTTTCAATTCCACACTGGGCTGATTAAAGGCAGTGCCTGCCAAAGCCGACAAAGACACCGATGCAGGTTTCAATTCCACACTGGGCTGATTAAAGGCCAACCGGCTTCCCATCAGTAACCCCAAACTCAAACCAGTTTCAATTCCACACTGGGCTGATTAAAGGGCCGATTATCCAGACAACAAAAAATCCGATAGTTGAGTTTCAATTCCACACTGGGCTGATTAAAGGGCACCGCCAGCCGAGCGTGTTTTACAGTGTGCCGAGGTTTCAATTCCACACTGGGCTGATTAAAGGGAACAACCTGATGTCAAAAGAGGGCAGCGTAAATAAGTTTCAATTCCACACTGGGCTGATTAAAGGTAACAAGCTGCTTTAAAGCATCGCGTTTTGTCGGTAGTTTCAATTCCACACTGGGCTGATTAAAGGTATGAAGGCATTGTATTTGAGTTTTGTCTTGCCAAGTTTCAATTCCACACTGGGCTGATTAAAGGGGTTGGATGAAGATGCAGCGAAAATTGTGATCAGAAGTTTCAATTCCACACTGGGCTGATTAAAGGGGTTAACCCAACTGATAAATCTCATTATCGAGAATGTGTTTCAATTCCACACTGGGCTGATTAAAGGAACAATAACCGCAAGAACACCAGGAGTATCATACGAGTTTCAATTCCACACTGGGCTGATTAAAGGGTTGCCGATTATTCGACCTGCTATTGTGTTTTTCACGTTTCAATTCCACACTGGGCTGATTAAAGGAATAAATATGCACGACAAAGACGAGACTTTTTTAGAGTTTCAATTCCACACTGGGCTGATTAAAGGTT
>JAWOEJ010000066.1:0-8050 GCA_046482845.1 Desulfobacteraceae bacterium
AACGGCTTTTGGGTAATTTTTTCTATTGCATCTGATATTCTCGTGTTTTCTGAAATGGCATGGACAACAGTAATGGGGGTCATGACATCAGATACCCTCACAGACCTGAGCTGAAGCAGATTGTGTATTATCCTGGATTTCATGCGGTAAAAAAAGATTGTTATAGAAGGGCTTTGGAACCATGGCGATATGCTGTCTGTGCTTGAGGAAACGTTCCAGCAGACTTGAAACCAGAACTGTTCCTGGAATGATGAGGATGTCGCGTTTAAAGGATTTTAAAAAGGCGCTGTTCTGGTCCCGGGCTTTTTTCAATAAAATATCGTCCCTTAAAACAAAACCGGTGATATTGTCAATATCTGTTTTGAACACAGGTATTCTTGAGAACGGCTTTTGGGTAATTTTTTCTATTGCATCTGATATTCTCGTGTTTTCTGAAATGGCATGGACAACAGTAATGGGGGTCATGACATCAGATACCCTCACAGACCTGAGCTGAAGCAGATTGTGTATTATCCTGGATTCATTGTCCTGAATGTCTCCGGCTTCCGCTCCCACCCTTGCCATGGCCATTAACTCGTCCCGGTTAAAATTGTTAAGGGTTTTTCCGTGGGAAACCAGTTTTGTAACTTTTTCCGAACACCATACAATGGGATACAATAACCAGATTAAAGATTGTACAAAAAGGGCTGTTGCCCCGGCAAGATTTGACCAGTAAACCGCTCCAAGGGTTTTGGGAACAATTTCTGAAAGAAAGAGAATCATCAGGGTCATAACTGCTGAAAACAGACCGAACCATTTGCTGCCGAAAACAATTGAGGCCTGAGCACCTGCGCCTATGGCCCCTAGGGTATGGGCAATGGTATTCAAGGTTAAAATAGCGGCAAGGGACTGGTCTATGTTTTCTTCCTTCAATTTTTTTAAAATGGCGGCGCGGCCGGGATATTTTTCTTTCTGGTTTTCGATGTATGACGGGGTAATGCTTAAAAGGGTTGCTTCTGCTATGGAGCAGAGAAAGGAAAAGATCAGTGCCACCAGTACATAAAGAATCAAAAAAATAATATGCGGGTCTAGTGCTTTGCCGGTTTCATCTACCGGCGCGTTTGTTCCAGCCATTGATACAGATGTAAAAACAAGCACAAGGACGATGGATATTGCATTCCTCATGGATGGGGTAATCATAAATTTTATGGAAAAGCGGCGATACCCCCCCGAAGTCTTCATCTTCGATGAATCGCCGCCGGTGTCAACCTTGCGTTTCAATATATTGCCTCACAGTATCAATTGAAGCATCAGTGAGTATTTGAAGCATCAGTGAGTATTGACTGCTTTGTAATAGGCTCCCATGGCACACGCCCTGCAGAGGGTCTGATCGTTTTTTATCACCTCCCGCCTGTCCAGGATGATTTGACCGCATTTCTGGCAGACAGCCTTGAACTGCGGCGGACCCGGCATGTCACAGGCTTTCACATCCACCTGCACCGGGTCTATGGAAAACAGATCATCCGTATCCATCTGCCTGTACACCTCAATCTCAATCTGTTCGGCTTCTTCCGGGTCCGCACCCGGAGGAGTTTTTTCAGCGGCCGAAGCTCTGGCACTTTTTTTGACTTCAAGCCTGAAGGCTTTTCCTGTTTCTATGTTTACAAAGGATGCTGCAATGATGCCATAGTCCATAAATATTAAGGACCGCCGGCCCAGACTGGTGCCGGTGACATAGGCGATGGCATCTGCCGGACACCGGTTTATTTCTACAAAAACGATGAGTTTTTCGATATCAGGCATTTCACCGGGGTTTTCAATACCGATGCGCCTGCATCCTTCCATGGCCATTCGCACCCCAAGGACCTGACCCATGCTCAAATGTCCATGGGCTGCGGCAGATTCCTTCAGCAGGGTTTCAAAGGATTTCATTGTTTTTTCCTTATTCTGTTATTTCGATGATTAAATTTATATGTCTGATCCCTCACGGGTAAATGTCAACATTAAAAAATTTGATCCTCAAACTATACCATAGTCTTCTGAAACCAGATACAAAAAATTGATCATCAAGTGTTATGGCTTTTTAAAACTTGATAGCCGAGTATAAGTTATTTTAACTTGCTGCCTTAGTCGGTATTTGAAAAAACTGTTCAAAAATCTGGTCGTCTGCTTTGATACAGCGCTGTTTTAACTCCTGACATTTTTAAAGGAGTTTTATGCCGTCCTGGTTCAATTGCGTGCTGCTTTTCCTGTCAGCCGTTACCCCCTTTCTGATGTAATTTTTTTCCGCTCTCTCAGACAGAAGCGGTCAGTGGAAAAAATCTTTCAGCGGCGCAAGGTGTGTCAGATAATTGATCAGCAGCTGGTTTTTTTCAAAATTCATCTTTTCCTTTTTGATAAAAATATTAAATTCATCTGCCAGAGGGGTGATGTGGGGGAAGGGGTCCATAAGCTGTTTGTTTTTCAGTTCGTCCATTACAGTATATTTGGGAACAAACCCAATGCCAAGACCTGAAATGGCCCCGTTGATTATTCCCCGGATATGGTTGATCTGCATTACCTTTTTTAAACAGGGCTGTTTATGGGCCGGAACAGCACAGATGAAATTGTGCCACCAGTCAAGATCCTTGTCAAGGGACAGAATGCAGATCTGGTTGAGGTCTTTCAGAGTCGAAATGCCGTTTTTTTTGACAAAGTCAGGGGATGCAATGGTGACATATTGTTCCCTGAACAGATAGATTTTTTCAAGGTTTTTTTCCGTATGGGGTTTACAGTCCACAATAAGGTCCACACCATCCTGAAGCAGTGGAGATTTCAGATGATGGGAGAATAGAAAATCAAGGTGGATATCCGGGTATAACTCCAGAAATGGTTTAATATGATTGATTAGAATCGTTGTCCCGAATTCTACAGTACTTCCCATACGAATGGTGAATTGTTGTTTTTCTTTGAAGGCTGCAATCTCATGGTCGGTTTTTTCCAGTTCATAAAAGATTTTTTCACAGGATCGAAACAGGATTTTTCCGGCCTGGGTAAGATTCAGGTTTCTTTTTTGTCTGTCAATCAAAGGAATGTCCAGGGAAGATTCCAGTTTTTTGACGGCATGGCTTACCGCACTCTGGGTAACAAACATATGTTCCGCGGTTCTGGTGAAGTTCTTTATTTTTCCAAGCATGAAAAAAGTTTTTAAATGGTAGAGATCCATGCGACCCTTAATAAGGTGAATTACGGACTGTTATGAGAATTATTCATGATTGATATAAATATTATGAATTTTACTTTATCATATTATTTTCTATAATACCATCAGATTTTGATTTTATAATCCCTGTGGATTATGGTCAGACATCCCTTCAGCAATGGCCTGCAGGTGTATATGCACCGGCAGACCCTCCCGTCAGCCAGGGAGATGGTTCCTTCACCGGCCGGGCCTGAAGAATTGTTTTTTTAAAAAAAGGAGATTGAATAATGGGCAACAGTATTTTGAGACTGCCAAAGGCTTACAATGAACCTGTCAAGCAGTACCGGCCGGGCAGCCCGGAACGGGAAATGCTTAAAGCCGAACTTAACAGGCAGTTAAATGAGGTCAGGGATATTCCCCTGATCATTAACGGAAAAGAGATCAGGACCGCTGATCAGAAACAGGTCACCTGTCCCCACGACCATAAAAAGGTTCTGGCAGAGTTTTCCAATGCAGGCAGACCCGAAGTTGAGGCGGCCATAGCTGCAGCACTGAATGCCAGCAAACAATGGGAAGAGATGCCCTGGCAGGAAAGGGCTTCGGTTTTTCTGAAAGCCGCAGATCTGATTTCCCAGAAATACAGGTATGTGATTAACGCGGCTACCATGCTGGGGCAGTCCAAAAATTCATTTCAGGCTGAAATTGACGCTACCTGCGAACTGGTTGATTTTTACCGCTTTAATGCCAGGTATATGGAAGAAATTTACAAAAACCAGCCGACATCTGACAGAGGCATCTGGAACCGTATTGAATACCGTGCGCTTGAAGGATTTGTCTTTGCCCTGACCCCGTTCAATTTTACCGCCATTGCCGGCAACCTGGGCGGTGCACCTGCCCTCATGGGCAATACTGTTGTATGGAAACCGGCGTCCACTGCAGTTCTTTCCGGATACTACATTATGAAGATTCTCCAGGAAGCCGGGCTGCCCGACGGGGTGATCAATTTTATCCCGGGTAAGGGATCTGTGGTGGGAGAGTCTGTTTTAAACCATAAAGATCTTGCAGGTATCCATTTTACAGGCTCCACAAAGGTATTTAAGACTTTGTGGAAAACTGTGGGCAAAAATATTGACATCTACAGATCCTATCCCAGAGTGGTGGGCGAAACCGGGGGAAAGGATTTTATTTTCATGCATCCCACTGCCGATGCCGGTCAGGTGGTGACTGCGGCTGTCCGGGGGGCGTTTGAATACCAGGGTCAGAAATGCAGCGCGTGTTCCCGCATGTATATCCCTGCATCCCAATGGGATGAGGTAACAGACCGGCTTAAGACTGAAATTGCAAAAATCACCATGGGTGATGTAACAGAATTCAGTCATTTCATGAACGCCGTGATTGATGAAACTTCTTTTGATAATGTGGCCGGTTATATTAAGCGGGCTGAGCAATCCAATGATGCCGGTATTCTCACAGGCGGCAAAGCAGACAAATCAAAGGGCTACTTTATTGAGCCGACAGTGATAGTGGCCGAAGATCCCCATTATGAATCCATGACCCAGGAGATTTTCGGGCCGGTACTGACGATTTACAGGTATGATGATGAAGCGCTGGACAAGGCACTGACCCTGGTGGATACAAGTTCTGCATATGCGCTCACCGGCGCGGTTTTTGCCCGGGACCGGCAGGCCATTGATAAAATGACCCGTGCCCTGACCCATTGTGCAGGTAATTTTTATATCAATGACAAACCCACTGGATCCGTTGTGGGCCAGCAGCCATTTGGCGGGGCCAGGGCCAGCGGGACCAATGACAAGGCCGGCAGCATGCTGAACATGCTGCGCTGGACCTCGGCCCGCACCATAAAGGAAAATTTTGTTTCTCCGGAGGATTTTGCTTATCCGTTTATGGAAAGTGATGACTGAAGGTCTTTCTTTGTTTGATTTGATATTTGCACCCCCCCGGCTTCTATGAGCTGATCAGGCATTACAATAGAACCATATTTTTCTTTTAAGGAATTAAGCCCTGCTTTCTGCTCTTCATAGATTTCAAAGATTTTCCGGGGACAGTTGTCTTCTTTGTTGTACGCATCAGTTTGCAGATCGATGCGTGCAATAATGTTATCAATATACAAAGAGAACTGTTTTTTGTAGAGATCTTCGGCATACGCTTTACCAATAGTCTCATTAAAAACAGTTTTCAGGTCTTCATACAGGGGCAGATATCCAATTGGTGTATTGATAGCTTTAAGATCTCCATGGGCAAGACGTTCCAGCCAGGTCAGCCATGGAAGAACATCTTTTTTTTCACCAATCAGTCTCGTGTCACCGGGATCACCACCGCGGGCAGCTTGAGTAAGGAAATAATTGAGACCGGCCATAACCGGTTTTACTTTAATTTTATCACTGTTATAAAATTTGAATTGCGCATCCATGTAATCGGTGAGTGAGCCGGGCACGAATGGTGCGTTGGCCCAGGGTTGACGTCTGACACCAACAGCGCCAACTTCAGTTGCTGTCGCTGCTGAAAGAATCGACGCACCAATAACAACACCCTGATCAGGAGTCTTTGCCGCCCATACAGGTGGATTGGTATCGCTGTCACGGCCGGAATAGGTTATAACCCTCAACGGTACACCAGCAGGGTCAACACCAAGTTTTTTGTTGTAATTTTCAATATCGGCGCAGCTTAATGTGCAGCGTGAATTGGGATGAGAACAGGGAACCGGGGTTCCATCAAGATATTTTTTATCGGGAGTCCATTTGCCGAGAAAATTTCTTCCTTTTGCCGGCGCAGGGTCACCATCACCTTCCCAACGCGGCGTACCATCTTCTTCAATTAATATATTGGAGAAGATAACCTCAGATTTTATATCTCCGCAAAGGCATTTCATAAGATGCGGATCACCTTTACGGTTCACATCTCTGAGAATACCAAAAATACCAATTTCCGGATTTACCCCGCGGATAGTACCATCTTTTTCAATCCACATCTGGGCAAGATCATCACCGATGAAATCTGTTCCAGCCATGGCAGTTGTTGTTTTCCCGCATCCTGAGGGGGCAGCACCGGCAAAAAAAGTTTTACGGCCGCCAGGACCTGTAAGTCCGGTGATAAACATATGTTCAGAAAGCTCCTCTTCCACACGGCAGTAAGTACTGTGATCAATATGGAAGCGATGGTTTCCTTTTTTCAAAAGAAGAGTGTTTCCTGCATAGGTGCAGAACATTGAATAGGTGGTCTGCCAGCTTCTATCCATATAGATGCGCGCTTTGGGGATATCCTCACTTTTAAAGCGGCCGTAACTGTGACAATTAGTAAAGAAAACACCAGCACGTTCAACTTCTTTATCAAAATCATTAAATGCATTTGGATACAGAATATTCCCGGAATGCACAACATAATAGGAGTCAGTGATCATAATGGCGGGAATGGAGGCCCTGGCACCGACAGGACCCCGGTTCCAGATGGAAACTATCATGGTTTTACCTGCCATAATACCGGTCATATGTGCTTTGATATAGGCATGGGATTCAGAACGTTCTTCTTTTAAAGCCAGACTTGAAATATCCTCACCTTTGTTGTAAATGTAACAGGTCTGTTTAACGAGACGGGCCTGATCCTCAGGAAGATCAAAATGGCAGGTGTGCCCCTGTGATTTTACCGGAAACTCTTCATTGTTTTCAATCGCCCTGGCACGTGTTGTTTGTAAATCTTCTTCAGATCCGGAATTAAACCAAATAGTGTCCGGGTTCATGAGCATTGCTGCGTTAGCTGTTTTTAACAAGGCCTCCTGATTTTTAATCGTGGAAATTTTGGCAAGATTATCTGGGTTGCATTTTTTTTTAAAAACGGTGTAAGCCTCTTCAACGGTTTTCAGCCCGCCGAGATCGGAAAGGATGTCAATCCCTTTCTTTAATTCTAGTGTCATGTCATACATACTCCTGGAAAAAGTGACGTGAATTGGTTAAGCTATGGAATTTGAATTTCTGAGCAAAAAAAAAGACCAGCGGACTATCCTCAAAAAGGACTTTCCCCTGGCCGCACGGAAACTTTATTCCGTATGAACCTGATTACCCAAGAGACATATCTGCCGATTTATCAGGTTGATTTGCATGAAAACAGATTACAATAATACTTTCTCAGCCAGAAAACCATCTCATTGAAACAAGGAAATTATACTATTTCCCGTGAGTATGGCAAGGGTAAAATACAATTTAGGGATTGCCTCTGGTTTTTTGTTCATTGTGTGAGCCTGGAATTCAGGGGGGTGATTTTAAAATAGATTCACAAACGATGCGGATTCTGGTATACATTTCAGGTACAGGTTCAGGGTATACCCGGTGCAGAACAGGTCTGTCCTGGTTTTTTAAGGGGTGGCCGTGACCGTGGTGTTTACGGTCGCCTGTAAATTTCAACACTACATTTTAAAACTCGGTTATCAAGTTTTTATGGAATGGCCGATTTAGAGCCCCCAGCGGTTGCCTGTCAGGAACATTGAGAACCTAAGGAGATCAGACTTTTTCCCTGCCAGGCGTTGCGACAATCAAGCTGTTTGAGGACCAGTGGCCGCAGTTCTTGATTTTTAGCCTGGCAGGGAAAAAGTCCTCCGTCGCTCTCGTTTCTGACAGGCAACCGCTGGGGGCGCCGGTATTCAAAAAACTTGATGATCGAGTTTTAGGGATCTTCTAAAAAATAATCCACGCATCTTGCTTGTCTTTTTGCCCCTCTCCTGCGTTGCGCCAATGGAACATATTAAAAGCGTGACATGAGAATCCCGGGCAGGCTGTATTGTTTGATTTTTTTAAGCGTATAGGGCCGGCCCAGGGCAATGGAGCGGGCGGCAAGAATCCCGCTTTTTACGGCCGGGCCTATACCTTCTCCCATATCCCT
>JAWOEJ010000067.1:0-3300 GCA_046482845.1 Desulfobacteraceae bacterium
TATTAATGAGGGATATGGCAGATACCGTCCGCAGCGTCCTTGATGAAACCTGACCTGCCTGGAGTTGACTTCTGCTTACAAGAAACTTGAAACAAGATACAAGATACAAGAAACAAGATACAAGAAACAAGATACAAGATACAAGATACAAGAAACAAGATACAAGAAACAAGATACAAGACGCGGCAAAATTCAAGTTTCATGGTTTGTTGTGATGCTGTGCATCATGTGGGTTATATGAAAGCCATCAGCCATCAGTACTCAGCTAAAAGCTAACAGCTAAAAGCTAAAAGCTAACAGCCTGGAATTTAACAAAAACAAATCTGGGAAAATTAAATTATGCGACCTCTGTTCTTTAGATTCTTCATCATGATAATACTGCTGATTGTTACCTCCCTGCCCTGTTCAGGCAGTGAGAACAGCGCAACAGACCAGAAAAACACTGACAGTTTAACAGAACAGATCGGCCTGGCCATTAAAACCGCTGAAACCGACCTTGACCTTTTCAAACAGAACCTGAAAATGGAAGAATCAGCGTACCAAAATATGCTGGAACAAAAAAAGGTGAACCAGTCCCGCATCGATTCCCTGAAAAATCTCCTTATTGTTCCGGATATCAATCTTTCTGTATTAAAAAAAAGTGTTGAAGACCTGGCTGTATATCTTTCCCTTGTAAACTCCAATATTGACAAACTAAATGAAAAAAGGGCAGGTAACCAGAAGCTGCTGGGTTCAGTCGATGAAAAATACGCCATTGTCACAGAAAGACTCAACGATCTGAAAAAATCCAGTGAGACCGGCAAAGATTCAGCTGCTGATTTCAAAACCTATCAGTCCCTCCTTATAAAACAAAAAAATACCTTAACCGCTCTGGATAAAATTTTCCAAAAACAATTAGACTTTAACCAGGATCTTCAGTCCTCGTTTAATAAACTTTCAGAGGCCCTGACCCACAAAATAAAAACCCAGAAAGGCGGAATGCTTCTTCAGAGGGAACAAATGTCTGCAGACTTTTTTTCTGTAGATCGCTGGGAAAAAGAAATCATCAATTTTGTTGAAACCCTGCAAAATAGAATGACAGCCAAAGAAATTCAGAGAAAAGGGCAGCTTTTTAAAAATCATATCAGTTCTTCCACCATAATTATTACAGTGTCCCTTATTATTTTATTTTTCCTAAGCCTGAAACTTTTCAGATTTGTCAAAAAGAAAGAAAGATATCAGGAGATCACCCAAAAAAGAGCGGGATATCCCCTGATTATTTTTGAAAACGCATTTGGTCCCCTGTTGTTTCTGGGGGCAGCCGAGATTCTATTAAAAACGGAAATGCATATCATTGTTCCGGAGCTTCTCAATTTTATCCGGGGCTTTCTTCTGGTGTTCCTTTTTACCCGAATCCTGTCAGATGCCGTAACTATTATTTTTAATGAAAGCAAAATCTTCTTTTTTAAAAAGCTCTTTCACTGGAGAAGTAATGCCATATATGGAATACGAATATATGCTGGAATTTACCTTTTTATCTACTGGTATATTTCTCCCCAGAGCATGTTACTGCCTGTTTTGCGGATTGTTTCTGAAATTCTCCTCACCGCAGGCATATTCATGTTCTGGCGCCGTTATGAAGAGATCAAGGGCGAAACCAGGACTTCTGTTGAAAAAGGGATAAACTGGGGAATGAAGGCCTTTGCCGTCACCGGCCTGTTCTTTGAACTGGCCGGATACAGGAATTTTACCACATGGTGGTATCTTTCCTGGGGACTTTCCATTGTGGTGGGCTGCCTCTGTGTGATTCTCTACTATTCCATGAAGGATGTGGATAAGGATTTTATTGACAAGTTTGAACCGGAATCCAGAAAATCCTTTGGCATATCCTATCCCCTGTACTGGATGCTCTCCAATGCGGTTTATTTTTTCATTGCCGCCTTTGCCGTTACCGGCATTGCCTTTGCCTGGGGAGCAGGAGAACAGTTCTTTAAAATCGCAGCCCTTGTGTTTACCAGGGAACTCTCCCTGGGAAACATAGTGCTGAGTCTTTCAGGAATTGTCTTTGCCCTGGTGATTATCCTGCTCACCTATATGTTTGTCTATTTCTGGAAAAAACTGATGAACACCCGCATTTTAAAAGGAAGCGGTCTTTCCCCCGGCGCAAGGGATTCGATCATCACAATTTCCGTTTATCTAGTATGGACCGGCGGCATATTAATCTCCTTAAGTGTCCTTGGCCTGACCTCAACCTCCATGGCCTTTGCCTTTGGTGCCTTAGGTATCGGGCTTGGTTTCGGGCTTCAGAATATTTTCAACAATTTTATCAGCGGACTGATCCTCTTGTTTGAACGGCCCATACAGGTGGGGGATGTGGTTGAAGTCGGTGGAAAATGGGGAGAGGTCAAAAAAATCAATGTGCGCTCCACCCTGGTTCAGACCTATACCCACTCTTCCCTGATCATTCCCAACTCGGAATTCATCAGCGCCCAGGTCACCAACTGGAGCCACAGGGACCAGAATGTCCGCCGGGACATAGACGTGGGCGTGGCCTATGGGTCTGATACCAAAAAAGTCAAAGAACTCATGCTCAAGGCTGCGGACAAAGTCAAAGGGGTGAGACATTTTCCCTACAAGCCCACGGTTTATTTCATAAATTTCGGAGAAAGCTCCCTGGATTTCCGTTTGAGATTCTGGTCCACCCTGGATGATTTTGTTCCCACTGAAAGTGATATTAGATTTGAAATTGACAACCTGTTCCGGGAAAACAAAATTGAAATCCCCTTTCCCCAGAGGGATATTCATCATAAATCTGGATATTTTCAAACCGATACAATTAAAGAGCCAGTTGAATCTCCTGATAGTTCCGATGCAACTGGTGAAGAATCTTAACAGGTTCTTTCATATAACGGCCATGCCTTGACAGGCACAACAAAGCATGTTAGCTGTTAGCTTTTAGCTTTTAGCTTTTAGCTGTTAGCTGTTAGCTGTTAGCTGTTAGCTTTTAGCTGTTAGCTTTTAGCTTTTAGCTGTTAGCTTTTAGCTGTTAGTTTTTAGCTGAGTACTGATGTCTGAAGGCTGATGGCTTTCAAATAACAGGGTGGAATTATGAATAAAAAGAATTGTTTTATAACAGATACGTATGTTTCCAGGTACATTTTCCATGGGGTCAGCTATATTTCCCGTGGCGTTAACTACATTTCCCATGGGGTCAGGTACTTTCCCCATGGCGTTAAATCCCTTTACCATGGATGCTTAAATCTTCTGAATCCCTGTTTTCTTTTTTCAGGTTCCAACAAATTTGTTTTTTGGGGGGTTCTG
>JAWOEJ010000085.1:0-4394 GCA_046482845.1 Desulfobacteraceae bacterium
CTGGAGGTGCTGGCACAACTGTCAAGGCGCATCCAGGTCCTGCTTTTTACGCACCACAGACGGGTGCTGGAGCTGGCAGACACCTGTAATGAAACCGACAGGATCTTTCAGCACGCGCTGTCCTGACAAATTGAACAGGATCTGAAGAAGACAATTGAGAACACAGAATGCCATAGCGTTTGTTGACACGGAAATCGATCCTGAAAGCGGCAGGATACTTGATCTGGGCGGCATCAAAAACGACCGGAACACGTTCCATTCCGGTTCCACTGACAGGTTTGCAG
This sequence comes from Desulfobacteraceae bacterium, assembly GCA_046482845.1. GTDB lineage: Bacteria > Desulfobacterota > Desulfobacteria > Desulfobacterales > Desulfobacteraceae > DATFJZ01. Next base: position 285 of record JAWOEJ010000085.1, read on the forward strand.
AATTTCTCCGGGGCGCGCGGTTTTTATGCGGCCACAATATCATCCGTCACGACTTAAAATATATCAGCCATGTCGTGGAAAAAGCGGGCATTGACCGGGCCGATATGATAGATACCCTGTTTCTGTCTCCCCTGCTTTTCCCTGCCAGACCCTACCATGCCCTGCTCAAAGACGATAAATTACAGACCCAGGATATCAGCAATCCTGTAAATGATGCCATCAAGGCCAGGGATCTTTTTTATGACGAGGTTGCCGCATTTGAACAGGCAGACAGGGATTTACAGCAGATATTCTTTTTTCTTCTGCATGACAAGCCGGAATTTCAGGGGTTTTTCAGGTATATTGGATTCCATAGAGAAGACACCGCCGGCATTGCATCCCTGATCCTGAAAAAGTTTCATTTAAAGATCTGCAGCCAGGCCGGCTTGGAAAAAATGATCACAGAAGTTCCCCTGGCCCTGGCCTACTGCCTGTCTCTTGTTCAAACCGATGACCGTTACTCCATGACACCCCCCTGGGTGTTGAAAACCCGTCCTGAAATTGAACAGGTGCTGTATCTGTTAAGGAACAATCCCTGCCTGACCGGCTGTGATTACTGCAGCCAGGCCCTGGATATCCACAGGGGCCTGAAAAAATATTTCAAGTTTGATTCTTACAGGACCTATGGCGGGGAGGCTTTGCAGGAAGATGCGGTTCAGGCCGCCATCGACGGGAAGTCCCTTGTTGCGGTATTTCCCACCGGGGGAGGTAAATCCCTCGCATTCCAGGTCCCGGCCCTGATGAGCGGAGAAAACGCCAAGGGACTGACCATAGTCATATCTCCCCTGCAGTCCCTGATGAAAGACCAGGTGGACAACCTGGAAAAGGTGGGGATTACCGATGCTGTCACTATAAACGGACTGCTGGATCCCATTGAAAGGGCCAAATCTTTTGAGCGGGTGGAAAACGGCACGGCAGCCATTCTCTATCTTTCTCCGGAATCTTTACGTTCGAGAACCATTGAACACCTGATCTTGAAAAGGCATATTGTCCGTTTTGTGATTGACGAAGCCCATTGTTTTTCCGCCTGGGGACAGGACTTCCGGGTGGATTATCTGTATATCGGTGAGTTTATCAAAGCCGTCCAGGAAAAAAAGCAGATGGAGGACCCGATCCCTGTGTCCTGTTTTACGGCAACAGCCAAACAGAAGGTTATCCAGGATATCAAAACCTATTTTAAAGACTGCCTGCACCTGGATCTTGCAGTTTTCAGTTCCCGTGCTTCCAGGACCAACCTGCAGTACAAGGTGTTTTTCAGGGACAGTCCAGAGGAAAAATACCACACGCTCAGGGATCTGTTTGATCAGAAACAATGCCCCACCATTGTGTATGTGTCAAGAACCTACAGGGCCTATGAACTGGCACAGCGGCTGACGGCTGACGGATACCCTGCAAAACCCTACCACGGCAAAATGGACAAGCATGAGAAAATGGAAAACCAGGACACCTTCATAAAAGGGGATGTCGATATCATGGTGGCAACCTCTGCTTTCGGCATGGGGGTGGATAAAAAAGATGTCGGCATGGTGGTGCATTTTGACATCTCTGATTCTCTTGAAAACTATGTCCAGGAGGCCGGCCGGGCAGGCAGGGATGAAAATATCACGGCAGACTGTTTCGTTTTGTATAATGAAGAGGACCTTGGCAAACATTTTGTCCTTTTGAATCAGACCAGACTCAATGTCAGGGAAATCCAGCAGGTCTGGAAAGCCATAAAGGATCTTACCCGTTTCCGCGCAAAAGCATCCAATTCAGCGCTGGAAATAGCCAGAAAAGCCGGGTGGGACGATAATATTGCCGAGATAGAAACACGGGTCAAAACCGCCATCGCAGCCCTGGAAAATGCGGGATACCTGAAGCGTGGGCAGAATATGCCCAGGATTTACGCCAGCAGTATCCTGGCCAAAAATGCCCAGGAAGCTATTGACCGGATAACCGCCTCGGAAAGGTTTGATGAAAGACAGAAGCAGCAGGCAGTCCGGATTATCAAGAAGCTGTTCTCAAGCAAAACCAGAAAACAGGCCAATGATGAAGCAGCGGAATCCAGAGTGGATTATATCAGCGACCATCTGGGCATCGTTAAAGAAGAGGTCATCCGTATCATCACCCTGCTCAGAGAAGAAAAAATACTGGCAGATGCCAGGGACCTGACGGCCTTTATCAAAAAAGGGGAAAAAACAAACCGCTCCCTGAGTATTCTGCAGGCCTTTACAGAACTTGAAACCTTTCTATTGACGCGCATGGGGCAGCAGGAAACCGTATTTCATATCAAGGAACTCAATGAACAGGCAGCGGAAAGCGGGTGCGCAAATGCCGATCCCGCAAAGATTAAGACCATCATTAATTTCTGGGCCATTAAAAACTGGATAAAAAGGCCCCATGCGGATTATGCGAAACATACCTTTGCCGCCGCCTTGACCGAGGCCAGGGAAATGTTTACACAAAAACTTGAAAAGCGGCATGAACTGGCCCGGTTTATTGTTGCGCTGCTGTATGAAAGAAGCAGAAAACAGGCCGCTGAAAATATCACGGCAGGGTCTGGTGAGGGGGAACCCGCCATTGGAGAGGATCTGGCACACGTTTTTTTTTCAGTGCTGGAATTAAAGGCGGCGTATGAAAACCATGGATCTTTGTTCCGGCAGAATACCTCGGTGGAGGAAGTGGAAGATACCCTGTTTTACCTTTCCAGAATCGGTGCGGTACGGATGGAGGGCGGTTTCCTGGTTGTCTACAACAGGCTGACAATTGAAAGACTGGAAAAGGACAACAAAAAACGCTACAAAATCGAGGACTATAAACAACTGGGGCAGTTTTACGAAAACAAGGTGGCCCAGATCCACATCGTGGGGGAATATGCCAGGAAAATGATCAAGGATTACAAGGCGGCCCTGCAGTTTGTGGAGGATTATTTCCAGTTGAATTATGCCTCTTTTCTCCGCCGGTACTTCAAAGGCAGCCGGGGAAATGAGATCAAAAGAAATATCACGCCTGCAAAATTCAGGCAGCTTTTCGGGACGCTTTCCCCGGCCCAGTTACACATCATCAACGATAACAAGACGCAGTACATGGTGGTGGCAGCCGGGCCGGGCAGCGGCAAGACAAGGGTGCTGGTTCACAAGCTGGCCTCTCTTCTGTTAATGGAAGATATCAAACATGAACAGCTGCTCATGGTGACATTTTCACGGGCGGCCGCCACAGAATTCAAGAAACGGCTGATCGCGCTCATCGGCAATGCAGCCGGTTTTATAGAGATAAAGACCTTTCATTCCTATTGTTTTGATCTGCTCGGCCAGATTGGCACCCTTGAAAAGTCGGGCGGTATTATCCGGAAAACCATTTCGAAAATCAGGAGCGGCGAGGTGGAGCCTGCCAGGATTGCCAAAGCCGTGCTGGTGATCGACGAAGCCCAGGATATGGACGCAGACGAATACGCCCTGATCACTGTTCTGGCAGATCAGAATCCTGACATGCGCATCATTGCCGTGGGAGATGACGACCAGAATATTTATGCATTCAGGGGATCCAGCCCGAAATATCTGGAACAGCTCATTGCCGAAAAAAACGCCGTCATGCACCAGCTCGTGGAAAACTTCCGAAGCAAGGCCAATCTGGTTGCATTGACCAACCAGTTTGCAAAAAAGATCCGCCGCCGGTTAAAAGAAACCCCCATTATGGCCAGGCAGGCCGGCTGCGGGAAAATCAGAATCGTCCGCTATCACAGCCGGAATCTTGTTTCCCCACTGGTTCAGGACCTTGTTTCCACCAGGCTTGCGGGAACGACCTGCGTGTTGACCCACACCAATGAAGAGGCCTTTCAGGCAGCAGGCCTTCTGCTGGAAAACAACATGCCGGCCAGGCTGGTCCAGACCAATGAGGGGTTCAATCTGTATCAGCTGCTGGAAGTCAGGTCTTTTCTGGACCTGCTCCTTCTGCGCGACGACACATTTATCATCAATGAGTCGTTGTGCCCACTAAAAAACTCATTGAAGAAAACCCAGAACTTGGTGTTACAAAGACGCGTAAAGGAATGGATCCAGACGATATGGCGTTTAGGGCAAGACTAAAAGTTCT
>JAWOEJ010000107.1:0-11911 GCA_046482845.1 Desulfobacteraceae bacterium
CCAGCTCCCATCTCGGCTTTTTACTGGGGAAGGTCAGATAATTGTTGAAATTGGCACTTTCAAGATTTGTGGCATTGAGAAACGCCTCCAGTTCCTCCGGCCCTGAAAAGACATTGAAATCGCCTCCCACCACAACGGGTTTTTGACTGCGGCAGATCAATTCTGACAAAAATTCAAGCTGATTCCGCCGGTGGGAGTGTTTTATGGACAGATGAACCAGGAAACAAATCATATTATCCAGTTCAACTTCGATAATCAGGCGTTTGATCCCTTTTTCAAAATAATGATAACGGCAGGCCAGTATTTTTCTGCTGACCAGGCAGGCATTGCCCTGATTCTTCATCAGGGGCATAAACCGGTTAAGTATCTGATGCTGGTATTTGGTGGCAAAAATATAATCATGGCCCAGTTCTCCTGCAATCTGCCGGGCCTGATTCATTCCGCCGGACCGCCTTGAACCGCCGTCCACTTCTATGAGTGCGGTAATGTCAGGGTTGTATTCCTCAATAAAACGCTTGATCTGATGCAGACCCTCCCGGGTATTGCGCAGGTATCCGCTAAAGGGAAAGGGCGTATGAAACCGCCACCCAGATCCCGTGCAGTATCTTATATTATACACCAGAAACCGGTATGTTTGCCTTGTATCCATTGCCTAGGGAAATTTAAACTCTTTGAGTGCTTTTTTTCTTCTTATCCAGTTCAGTGCATTCTGTACACAGGACATTTTTAAAAGCCGTAATTCCAATTTTTTTTTCCAGGGAAAATTGATCAGGACAAGCCCCATCACTATGGTCAGCAGTCCCTGCCCCGGTATAAACAGCATTATAAATCCGGCTGCAAGAAGAAAAATACCTGCAACATTTTTAAGCAGAACCATAAAACAACGCAGGGGCAGAGATCTAAAGACGTCTGCCTTCCTGGTCTTTCTGATAAAAAAATCATCCTGCAGACGTATGACAATCAGAGGGATACAGACAATTGTGGCTGAAAACAAAACAATTGACATTACAGATAGAAATAAAAGCATATCTGCGTGATCTGTCAGGTAATGAGAAATCATGAATTTTATTCTTTTACTTAAAGCCTTCAGCCTTCATTCGTCTGTACTCAGCAGTCGGTAGTCTGTAATCAGAAATTAATACTGATTACTACAAACTGACGGCTGAGGACTCTCCCAAAATAAAGAAAATCTGAAAACAGTGCCACCCTTTCTGACGTCATAGCTCAAATTCAAGTATATACAGCCCCCCTTCCTTGTCAAGCAAAACCTGATTATTGGGTGGTCTGAACAAAATCATTATAAAATGCCCAGCCCCCGCCAAGAGACTTGTAAAGGGCAGCCAGGTTTGCGGTCACCCTGCCCTGGGACTGAATCAGTTCATCTTCAAGATCAAGAAGAGCTCTCTGGGCATCCAGAACATTATAAAAAGTTACCAGGCCTGCCTTGTATCGGTCCCTTGCCACCCATTCCGTCCGTTTGGCCGCGGCAACGGCTTTTTTTAAATATTCTTCCCGCATCTGCTCCTTTGCATAGGCTGTCAGAGCATCTTCCACTTCCTCCTGGGCATGGAGTACGGTTGACTTGTATGCGATCAGAGCCTGTTTCTGTTTTTCCGTCTGCATGTCAATATTCAGCCTCAGGGCGTTGCCGTGAAAAATATTCCAGGATATACCCGGGCCTATATTCCAGAACCGGCTCTTGGCACTGAGAAAATCACCACCGGCATCCAGCGCCTCTATGCCTATGGTACCCAGGAGACGGAAACTGGGATAAAGATCGGCCACTGCCACGCCGATTCTCGCAGTCTGGGCGGCCAGCTGTCTTTCAGCCCGGCGGATATCCGGTCTGCGGCGCATGGCTTCCGCAGGGATTCCCACAGCCACATAAGGGGGAACATCAGGAATATCTCCCTGGGGGGAAAGCTCTTCCTCAAGGGCGCCCGGAGAAAGCCCGAGTAGAACAGCCAGGCGGTTTTTGGCTGCAATCAGTCCGCTTTCCAGCCTGGACACGGTGGACCGGGTGTACTCCAGATTTCTCAGGGACTGCTGCACAGCCAGTTCATCAATCAAACCGGATTTATATCTTGAATTATTTAATTCATATGTTTTTTTCTGGGTTTTGATATTCCCCCGGGTAATGGCCAGCCGCTGCTGAAAGGTTCTGACTTCTGTATAGTTCACAGCCACTTCTGCCATGAGACTGATCAGAACATCGTTGACATTGGCGCTGCTGGCTTCCAGTTCTGCCTGGGCCGCCTCAACAGAGCGCCTTATTCCCCCGAACATATCAAGTTCCCATGAAGAATCAAATTGTGAGAGATAATAATCCTGTACTGCCGGTCCATAGGAAGCCGGCCTGGACTGACTGGTGCGCTGCCTCTGGAACTGACCTCCGGCATCCAGGGTGGGAAACAGGTCTGACCGGCTCAGCCCCCTGCTGATCCTTGCCTGGGAAAGCCTTGAAAAAGCGGTTTTAAGATCCAGATTTCCTTTAACCGCTCTTTGCTCCAGATCACTGAGGGTTTTGTCCTGAAACAGATCCCACCATCTGGACAATTGATCCTGATCCGGCTCATCCGGATCAAGTCCCTTATCCATGTCAGCCTGCCATTTTTCAGGGCTATCAGGCGCATGTCCCGTGTAATCAGGTCCCACCATGGCGCAACCGCTTATCAATGTACAGGTAATCAGGGTACAGGCCATCAAAAGCAGCATGCCCGTCCACCCAAAGGATCCGGAGCATGATGGCTTTGGATTCCTACCGGGTTCAATCATTTTTTTCTCCTTTTCTTCTCCAGTTATGCCCCTTTTCCCTCATAGTCTGGAACAAAAAATACAGGGCCGGAATAATCAATATACCCAGAGTGGTAGCCATTATCATTCCGTAAAACACCACCGTGCCGATATGCCTGCGGCTGGAAGCCCCTGCACCCATGGACCATACCAGGGGCGCCACGCCAAGAATAAAGGTAAGAGCAGTCATAAGTACGGGCCTGAAACGGACAGAAGCGCCTTCAATAGCAGCCTCATAGGCGGAAACACCGGCTTCTCTTCGATCCCTGGAAAACTCCACAATCAAAATGGCATTTTTGGCTGCAAGTCCCACCAATAACACCAAACCGATCTGGGCATATATGGACAGGGGCCGGCCGGTCAGCCACAGCCCCAGAAACGCCCCAAAGGATGCCACAATAACGGACAGAATGATGGGCATGGGCAGATTCCAGCTTTCATACTGACCCACCAGAAACAAATAGGCAAAAAGAACGGCCAGGGCAAAGAGATAGACCACTGTACCGCTGGCCTGCTGTTCCTGATAGGACATTGCCGACCATGAAAAGGTATAACCCTCGGGCAGGGTCTCCCTGGCCAGGCGCTTCATGGTCTCCATGGCTTCACCTGAAGAATATCCCGGGGCCGCGCCGCCTTTGATGGCTGCACTGGAAAACTGATTATACCTGCTAATCACCCTTGTGCCAAGTATGGTGGACAGGGAAATCAGATTTTCCACAGGCACTTCCAGGCCGCTGTTGCTGGTTATATACAGATCCATAATATCATCGCTGCTTTGTCGGTAAGTGGCCTTTGCCCTGGACTTGACCTGGTAGGTCCGGCCGTACAGATTGAAATCATTGACATACCTGGAGCCCAGCTGATGGCTGAGGGTAGAAAAAAGCCGGCTCACAGGAACCCCAAGCTCTTCCATGCGTGTACGGTCAAGGTTTACAAAAAGCTCAGGTGTATCTGCAGAAAAAGTCGTATACACCCGTGACAGAGAGGGTTCCTGATTGGCCGCAGCAATAAGACCCATGGCAACGGAAGCCAGTTCCGCAGGGGACTGATCTCTCATGGCCTGGAGCCTGAAATCAAACCCCCCTGTAACGCCCAGCCCATGGATGGGAGGCGGTACAAAGGCCATGATATTGGCCGTGGTTATGGTATTGAGCCGTTTTGAACTCTCTGCAACAAGGGCATTTATGTTCAGTTCCGGGGTTTCCCGTTCATCCCAGGGCTTCAGGTCTGCAATTAAAAATCCCACATTTTCCGCTTTTCCGCTCAGCAGGCTGAACCCGTTAATGGCCAGAACATTTTCCATACCGTCCATGCCCATCAGGATATCGGTTGCCTTTGCCGTGACCGCATCGGTCCGTTCAAGGGTTGCCCCTTCGGGCAATTGAACGTCAATCAGAAAGGCGCCCTTGTCCTCCTGGGGCAGAAAACTTGTGGGGGTATGCCCGGAAAAAAACCAGGCACCGCCTGCTGCAGCCAGAAAAAGCACAACACCAACCACCAGATGCCTGACAAGCCAGCCCACAATAGCGGTATAAGCGGTTCTTGACCCCCACAGCACAGTGTTGAACCATCCAAACGGCCCCCGTTTATGGGGGTTGGGCGCCTTTAACAGAACAGCGCACAGGGCCGGACTCAAGGTCAATGCGCAGATGGAGGAAATCACCACAGATACACAGATGGTGACCCCGAACTGTTTATACAGCTGGCCGGTAATACCGGGCATAAATGCCACCGGCACAAATACAGCCAGAAGGACCAGAGTGGTGGCCACAATGGGACCTGTAACCTGATCCATGGCTTTGATGGCAGCAGCCTTTGACCCAAGTCCTTCTTCCTCCATGATACGGTGGACATTTTCCACCACCACAATGGCATCATCCACCACAAGCCCGATGGCCAGAATAAGGGCAAACAGAGAAATGGTGTTTACATTGAATCCCAGGGCCAGCAGAACGGCAAAGGTGCCGATAATGGAAACCGGAACAGCTGCCGCAGGTATAAGCGTTGCTCTTACGTTCTGCAAGAACACAAAAATAACCATAATGACCAGAAGAAAGGTCATCCCCAGTGTAAACGAAATTTCCTGAATGGCAACCCTCACATACAGGGTCGTATCATAGGGAATCTTAAACTCCAGGTCATCGGGCATTTCCTCTGCCAGGCTTTCAAGTCTGGCTTTGGCCGCATTCATGGTTTCAATGGCATTGGCGTCTGATGACCGGTACATGGCCAGATTTATGGCTTCACGATTGTTAAAATTCCCTGCCGCATCATAGCTTTTACTGCCCAGCTCAAGTTCAGCAACATCCTTGACCCTGACCATGCCGCCGGCATCATTGGTCCGCACAATTATATTTTCAAATTCTTTTACATCGGTAAGCCGGCCCTTGGCATTCAAAGTGTACTGCATCTTCTGACCGGGAGTACTGGGGGCAGTCCCCACCGATCCCAGTGTGGCCTGGATACTCTGCTGCCTGATGGCCTGAATCACTTCATCCGGGCTCATGCCAAGGGCGGTGAGCTTGTCCGGATCCATCCATATGCGCATGCTGTACTCTGATTCACCAAAAATATAAACATCACTGACCCCTTTAAGCCGCTGCAGGGAATCCTTAATGGTCCGGCTGACATAATTGCTTATAAAAAGCCTGTCCCGTGTTCCTTTGGGTGACGTAAAGGATACCACCCCAAGCATGTCTGAAGAGCGGCGCCGCACACTGAGGCCCTGATCCAGTACCTCCTGGGGAAGCTGAGATTCCGCCAGCTGCAGTCTGTTCTGCACATTGACCTGGTCAATATCCGGATCTGAATCCACATCAAAGGTCACCTCCAGAGAATACCCGCCGGAGTTGGTACAGTCAGAACTCATGTACAGCATGTTTTCCACCCCGTTCATCTCCTGCTCTATGGGTGCAGCAACCGTATTCTTCACCACCTGGGCGCTGGCACCGGGGTAAACGGCTCTTACCCGGATCACAGGCGGGGTAATGGATGGATATTCAGCCACAGGCAGAGAGAATATGGAAATGATTCCAGCCAGGGTAATGATAATTGAGATAACAACTGAAAGTCTTGGACGCTGGATAAATATTCTGGAAAACATCTTTTACATATCCTTTTTTTCCATGGGGCCGATCTGTACTGTTATTCCTGGAACTACCTTCAGCAGTCCCTCCACAATCACTTTTTCATTTTCATGCAGACCTGATTTAACAATAAATTTAAGATTTAGCGTTTTTTCTATCTCTATCTGGCGCTTTTCCACCTGATTGCTTTGATCCACCACAAAAACAAAAGGACCATTTTTATCCCGCTGCACGGCCACCTGAGGGACTGCAGGCCGCATTTCCGGTGTAACGGATTCAAGGAAAACAGTGACGTATTCTCCCGGTACCAGTTCTCCTTCAGGGTTGTCAAATTTGGCCCATACAGAAATTGTCCCTGTACCCGGATCCATTCTGTTATCAATAAATTCTATGCTTCCTTTTCTGGAATACAGGGTTTTGTCGGAAAACTGAAGTTGAACGCTTAAAAGGCGCTCTCCTTTCTTGTTTTCAGCATCCATGAACGCTTTATGGATAATCCCCACCTGTTTTTCACTGACAGAAAAAATCACCCGGATGGGATCGATGCTGACAAGTTCTGCAAGGGGGCCTGAAGACGGGCTGACCAGATCCCCTTTTTTATAAAAACTCTTTCCAATCCGCCCATCCATGGGCGCTTTGATAGAGGTATAGCCCAGATCGATTCTGGCCAGTTCCAGATTTGCCCTGGCCTCCTGCAGCTTTGCTTTGGCAAGATCATACGCTGCCCTGGCATCATCAAGATCTGTTTGGGGAACGCTTGCCGCATGGGCAGAACGAAGCCTGCGCAGACGGTTTTCAGCTTTGAAAAGATCAGCCTCAGCCTGGTTCACTTTGGCCACTGCCGTATCAACCCGGGCTTTATAGGGCATCTGCTCAATGATATACAAAATCTGTCCCTCCCTGATAAATGACCCTTCTCTGAAATTAACCTGTTCCAGATACCCTTCTGCCCGGGTTTGAAGATTGATGGAAACAACGGCCTCTGCATGGCCGACATATTTTTCCGGTTTGCTGACATTTTCCAGGGTAACTGAAGACACACTGACCATTGGAGACGGTCCCTGCCCGGCGCCGGGTTTTTGTGCATGAGCTGTCAGGGGGGCAACCATGACCAAACCGGTGAACAAAAGCCGTAAAAACATTCTCATTTTAAAGATCCTCCGTATTGCTTAAAAATTGAATCCCTATTCAACACTTTTATGGTTTAAATATCAAGGCTTGATTCCACAGGGTGTGATGAACAATTCCAAACTGGGCAAACCGCCTTGATATGAGCAGCCCGCAGTTTGTTTTCCCCTGTTTTAGAAGTTTTTCTTCCCAGGCCATATGAATGCTGATCTCATTTTCTACTTCTAAATTTTCATAGCAGACAAACCATTCCGGGACTGGATTAAACTCTCTGTTCCGAAAGTCGCTCATCTCCCTTAAAAGCATGGCACACTGCTCTGCCCGGGCAGTTCTTACACTTATTGTTTCGATCCACATATAATCTGTTCCTTAAATTTTTACAACTCGATCATCGATTTTTTTGAATACCACTGGGAGTAGCGCTCGGCCCTTCCATAAAAACTTGATAACCGAGTTTAACCTTTCAGTATTTAGCAATTTTCCTGCCATCATAAGAATATCCATTGAAAAACGTTATTGTCACAGACAAACCCGCTGAATACCGTGTCAAAGTTCTGAAACGCCCAGGAGTTATAAAAAATATTTACATTATAATGTAAAAAATATATGCTATAATGTAAAACAACAAAATTTCACCCTATAATGTAAAACTTTAACAGAATTTTTATTCATTTTCTTTTCTGAGTGTTCTGTGTATTCTGTGGTTTATTGTGATGCATGGCATCAAGATGGTTATAAAAAAAAACTGAAATGGAAAAAACCAAAGAAACCTTTTTCAGGGAAGCGGTTCTTAGAATCTGCAGCAGCCTTGATATTGAAAAGGCTTTGAACAGCTGCCTGGATCATTTAAAAAAGTTCATACCCGCTGATGTCATGAACCTGTCTGTTTATGTGCCTGAACTGCAGATGCTGGAATTTGTTGCCTTTGCCGGAAAAGCAGAGGACAGACCCAGTGCTGAAGCCATCTCAAGTCCCGGAATCAACTGGGAAAATCCAGAAAACCAGAGACCGGGACTTCCGGATGTCCATATCCTGAATAATCCCCGAAAAGAACCTGCCATCAAGGAAACCCTGCAGCAGCTGAATATAGATTCTGATTTTTCAGTTATTGTAATGCGCCTTTCCCTGGACGGAAATTACATTGGTGAAGTTGCTGTACGGACCAGAGGTACCAACCAGTACAGGGAAGAACACGGCCGGCTGTTTGTCCTTCTGCGGGACCCCATTGCCATTGCCCTGGCCAATGCCCTGAAACACATGGAGGTAATCCGCCTCAATGAAATTCTGGCCGATGACAGCCGTTATTTTCAGCAGGAACTGAGCACCAAAAAAGGCAGTGAAGTGGTCGGGGAAAATTTTGGACTCAGCGGAGTCATGGGGCAAGTCCAGCAGGCCGCCCCCCTGGATAATCCCATTCTGCTTCTGGGCGAGACCGGCTGCGGAAAAGGCATCATAGCAGAAACCATCCACAAACTTTCTCACAGGGCTCAAGGTCCCATGATTACCGTAAACTGCGGGGCTATCCCGGAATCCCTGCTTGAAAGCGAATTGTTCGGCCATGAAAAAGGCGCTTTTACAGGAGCCAGCAAGCAGAAAAGGGGGCGGTTTGAGCGGGGCCAGGGCGGTACTGTGTTTCTGGATGAAATCGGCGAACTCTCCCTTAAGTTCCAGGTCAAGCTTCTGCATGTGCTTCAGAACAAAGAAATCGAGCGGGTGGGCGGGACCCGGACCATCTCCCTGGACATTCGTATTATTGCCGCCACCAACCGTGATCTGGCTGCCATGGTACGTTCGGGAGATTTTCGTGAAGATCTGTGGTACCGGCTCAATGTCTTTCCTGTGATGATCCCCCCTCTGCGTCAGAGAAAAGAAGATATTCCTGCCCTTGTTCACCATTTTCTGCACCAGAAGGCTGTTGAATTAAAACTGCCCCGGCAGCCCAGACTGTCAACCGGAGATATGGAAAAGCTGATGACCCACCACTGGCCGGGGAACGTCCGCGAACTGGAAAATTTTGTGGAACGGGCATTGATTCAATCCACTGGTGACGAACTGGACATGGGATCTTTGCTGGAAAGCATCAAGCAGCTGCAAACCGCCAGCCCCAGTGAACCACTGGATGCCACACAGCCGTTCCCCACCCTTAACTCGGTCTGCGCCCGGCATATCCAGCAGGCCATGACCCGCAGCCGGGGAAAAATAAGCGGTCCCGGCGGTGCAGCAGAACTTCTGGACATCCACCCCAATACCCTTCGTCAGCGCATGGACAAAATGGGAATCGCTTATAAACGAAGAAAACACTAGGCTTGTTTTTCTTTAAAAAGATACAGAGCAGTAATGCCGCCCAGGGTAATCATGACTCCAACGATCAGAAACGCCTGGCAAAAAAGCCCCAGATCTCCCATAAAACCGATAATTGCAGGCAGGAGTCCGGCACCGATCACAAAGGAAAACGGAATGGTTAAAGACACAATAATATTGCGCATCTCAGTCCCCACAATGGACGACAGGGCCGCAAAAGCGCATGGGAAAAAACAGACGGCAGTCATCGGCTGGAGAAACACCACAAAAAGATTCCACCTGCCGTGACATATTCCCAGACAAGCGGTTAACACTCCTGTAATACAAAGAACAATTCCCATGGTGCGTTTCGGACCGAAATGGTCAGCTGCCCATCCTGCAGCAAGAACCGAGAACAGCGTTGACACCCTGGAAAACCCCACAAAAAGATTTGCTGCAGACCGGTTCATCCCCTCAACCTCAACCAGAAACACAGGCAGCATGGTATAGATACCAAAAGTGGACCCCACCCCAAGACCAAACAGCACCATAATTCCCCAGAAAGCGCCTTTTCTGCTCAAATCCCGAAGAGACTTAAGATCCGGGCGCTGTCCCAGAAAACTGCCCCCTGAACCGATACGGGTATACACCAGTCCCATTAAAACTGACCCTGCACCCAAGGTTAAAAGCACCCCCCTCCATGAAATGACCAGCATAAGAGATTCAGTAAGAAGAGGAGCGATGAGAAAAGACAGATTGGGGGCCAGTTCATGAATAGACAAAGCCCTGCCCCAATGCCCCGGGCCGGCCAGAGACGTCAGGGTGGCAATGCCCGAGGGAAGATAAATTCCCGCAGCCAGACCCAGGAAAAGGAATCCTGCCTGAAGATGCCACAACCGGGTTCCCATGGAAGTTGCTGCAAGGACAAACCCGACCATATATGCGGACAAAAGAAGTGTCTGCCGATGGGTAATATACGACGCTACATACCCCGAGCCCAGAAGAGAAAAAAAATATCCAAACGACATGGACAGGAAAAGAGAGCCTGAATATGTATGGGAAATCTGAAGATCCTGTTCTATTGCAGGAAGAAGCGGTGCCAGGATAATCCGTCCAAGAAAATTAAGCAGAAAAATACCAGTGAGAAGACATGCCGGCATCAGCCAGTCCCTTTGTTTTGATTTATTGTTCAGAGCATGCACACTCATTAATTTATGACATTCCTTTTATTATGGTATTTTTGTCTAATAAAATTTCAGGCTAACAAAAAAGTAACCATAGGATAAAAATCCATATTTTGTCAAGTCAGTATATATGCTTTGATCCAGATCCAGGTCTTTTACAGATATTCTTTACACCAAAAGGAAAAATACCGGGGGAAAAGGTGTTTACAAAGCATATGATGAGATTCAAAATAATTATCAACAGGCTATACCCATGATGCATCATGAAATGAAAAACCGATTACTTTGTTGTAATCCATATATATTACAGCAGTTTATGCCTACCATGCCTCTTAAAAGCACCAACCGATTTGTTCTTCCTGTTCCATTGTCCGCATTGTCTGAGATGAAGTTCTTTTCGGCATGCCGGGCTGCACGTCCTTTGTCTTCCTTTCTGCTGTGCAATGGACAGTATTTCGTCACTGATTCGGGGGTTGAGCGTTACACTATTTGAATCCTAGCAGGCATTCGACCCGAATGGCCGCTGTGCTTATAAGCGGGTTCTGGTGGCGGTGGAGTCGAACGACTTGAACCGGCCCGTTTGGCTGTACAATTACAAGCTCGCCCATAATGAGGAAAGGATTGCCTCAGGTAGCTGGTATCCATCAAAATAAAACGAAATCGGCTTAAATCGACAAAGAACATTTGACTTCTGGCTTTCATCTCAGTATATTTGCAAGGTGAATTAAATTGGGAATGTTGTATTTGCAGCATTCTTTAACTGCCTCTGTTGAGGTCATGGCAAAAAGCAATAGTCCCCAGGAGGAGTATGAGACATGGCAGAAATAGATGATCGCTGGTTGTCAGTGGACGAAATATGCAAATACCTTGGGATCGGTAAAGATACCGTCTACAAGTGGATCGATAAGCACGGAATGCCCGCTCATCGAATGGGCCGCCTGTGGAAATTCAAAAAAGAACAGGTCGATGCATGGGTTGAGGCTGGTGGCGCGGCTACTCATACCACCGATGAGAAACCGGACAAATAATGATGGCCACAGATAGGAGCGATAAATGGCAGAGCCAATAGAAAATAAAGTGACACGATCACTCAAAGCAGCGGAAGAGCTATACCACCGTCTTGTGTTGATAGTCGGGAAAGGTGGTACAGGCAAAACTACCGTTATTCAGAATTTGGCAAAACTGCATAATACCGACCCTATTAATATCAATCTGCGCCTTTCTAAAGAGCTACTTGAATTAACTGAAAAACAACGGCAGCTGAAGCTGTCCGAAGTTTTAGGACAGACAGTCAACGGCAACGGGGATAAGGTTTTTCTGGATAACATTGAGATCCTTTTTGATGTTGAACTCAAGCAGGACCCGTTGCGTTTGCTGCAGGGACTATCCCGAAATTTAACTGTTGTGGCCTCTTGGAATGGCACCTTTGAAAAAGGCAAG
>JAWOEJ010000021.1:0-6847 GCA_046482845.1 Desulfobacteraceae bacterium
GCCTATCTTGCCAGACAGGAAGAGGAAACCGGATGGACTGTATTTTCCATTATTCTAAACACATTCAGCCTGTTTCTGATCGTTCTCATTGCCGTGGCTGCATATTTTGCCCCTGAACTGACAGCTATGCTGGCACCGGGAATCGTAGACGACCCGGCTACCTTTGAAAAAGCCGTGAGAATGACACGAATCATCATGCCGGCACAGTTTTTTTTCTTTACAGGCGGCCTGTTCATGGCCGTGCAGTTTGCCAAAGAACAATTTTTCATCCCTGCCCTGGCCCCGCTGTTGTACAATCTGGGCATTATTCTGTTCGGGATTCTGTTAAGCCCGGCAGCAGGCATGGAGGGCTTTGCCTGGGGTGTGCTTTTCGGGGCCTTTACCGGAAATTTTCTTCTGCAGTACTATGGGGCAAGAAAATCCGGCATGAAAATATCCTTTGTGATACAGCTGAACCATCCTGAGTTTCTCAAGTATCTGGTCCTGACCCTCCCGCTCATGGCGGGGCTGACCATGACATTTTCCACAGAAATCTTTCTTAAATATTTTGGCTCATTCCTGGAACAGGGAAGCATTGCCGCATTAAACTATGCGTTGCGGATCATGTTTATCCTGGTGGGACTGTTCGGCCAGGCTGTAGGCGTGGCCTCCTATCCGTTTATGGCCAGACTGGCTGCGAAAAATGATATAACGGCGCTTAATCAGCTGCTCAACCAGACCTTAAAGTATCTTCTTCTGGTGATTCCCTTTTCAGTGCTGTTCATGGTGCTGAGCCAGGAGATTGTTCTGATTCTGTTTAAACGGGGAAAATTTGACATAGAGGCCACCCTGATGACGGCCCGGATTCTGCCCTGGCTTTTGGCGGGCACCTTTGCCTTTGCCGGTCAGACAGTAGTGGTAAGGGGGTTTTACGCGGTTCAGAACACTTGGTTTCCGGCCCTGTTCGGCACCGTTGCCGTGTTGTCTTCCCTGCCCCTGTTTTTTATTTTAACCCGGCTTATGGAGGCCAGGGGGGTTGCCCTTGCCCTGTCTTTATCTGCTTTGTTTCAGACATTTTTTCTGTTTTTTCTATGGAACAGAAAAACCGGCAATAGTGAAGCCAGACAGGTCTATCTCTTTTTTTTAAAAATTGCGGGGTTAAGTTCAGGATTAGGGCTTATTCTTTTCAAGGCCGCTGAAATGCTCAGGATCTGCATAGACCCAACCCATCCTGCAGGCGCTTTTGCCCTGTGCTTACTTGTGGGAACGATGTTTTTACTGCTTGTGGCTGGATCCGGTTATGTATTCAGAATCAATGAAATTCTTACCCTGCTGAAAAAAATAACCCGGATACTGCTTCAAAGACAACACAGATTTTAGCCTGAAAAAAAATCCTCATTTACCAATGTCTTCTGAATGTTTTTTGAATCAACCACTGCAAACGGTTTCAGATGATATCCTTGAATTGGTCTGTGATGAGGCCGTCTCTCAAACAACGGGATGCAGTCATTTTATGGGATGATTCAATAAAAAACTTGACAGGTCTTATCAATGGTTAATACTATCACGAATAAATTATTTTACGTGATCATATATCTAAGTTTTTACTGGGAGGACCTGATATGTACTTTTCAACCGCAGGCATAGAAACGGCAATCTGGGTACCGCCGCTGGTGGCATTTGTGGTATCATTTTTCACCTCCATGGGCGGAATATCCGGTGCGTTTCTGCTGCTGCCGTTTCAGATGTCGGTTCTGGGCTACACCCATCCGTCGGTCAGTGCCACCAACCAGTTGTTCAACATTGTGGCTATTCCCACCGGGGTTTACCGCTACTGGCGAGAGGGCCGGATGGTATGGCCCCTGACCTGGATCGTGATTCTGGGTACGCTGCCCGGTGTGTTCATCGGCGCAATCGTTCGGGTAGCCTGGCTGCCGGATCCCCGGTTGTTCAAGCTGTTTGCCGCCGGGGTCCTGATGTATATCGGGGGTAAGATGATGCGGGACATGCTGAAGCAATCCAGCCGGAATAACAATAAAGGCTACAATGAAAAACGGTTTCAAACACTGATGAAAACCTGGCACTCTGATGACGGCCCTGAAAGCCCCTCCACAGTAGTGACACATTTCAATATCCGGCGGCTGGGTTTTGCATTTTACGGGGAAACCTATGAAGTATCTTTTCCCGGCATTTTTTTTCTCAGTTTCATTGTGGGCATTGTCGGCGGGATTTACGGCATCGGCGGCGGGTCCATCATTGCCCCATTTTTTATCACCTTTTTCGGTCTGCCGGTATATATCGTAGCCGGGGCAGCCCTGATGGGAACCTTTGTCACGTCCATTGCCGGGGTCGCATTTTATCAGGTCATTGCCCCGTTTTATCCACATCTGTCCGTAGCACCCGACTGGCATCTGGGAATTCTGTTCGGTGCCGGGGGTATGGCCGGCATGTACCTAGGGGCCCGGTGTCAGAAATTTGTCCCGTCCAGGGCCATTAAATGGATGCTGACCGGGATAATGATACTGACGGCAGCCAAATATGTGCTTGAGTTTTTTGAATATGGATTGTAAAAATCCGTAACAGGTCCAGCCAGTGATCCAGATCCGGATCTTGAATTTTGTCCACCATTTTTTCATATGAAAGCCTTCAGTACTCAGTTATCAGCCTCCAGCAAACAATTACACCCTTATTCACTCCATGGCAATGTTTTCTGGAGTTTTTGAAACAGCCGGTCCAGGGTAAATCCCAGGATACCGATGGCAATGATCATGGCCATGAGTTTGTCATATTCCATGGTGTCCCGGGCATCATTGATCAGGTATCCCAGACCGCTGGACACCCCTAAAAATTCTGCCGGGACCAGCACAATCCACGCCACTCCCAGGGCCAGCCGCAGGCTGGTGATCATATGGGGCACAGAAGCGGGAATGACGATGGTCCGGATGAGCTGATAGCTGCCGGCTCCCTGATTCATGGCCATTTTTATCCACTGGGGATTGATATTGCGCACCCCTATGGCCGTGTTCAGTATGACAGGACAGATGGTGGCCATTACAATCAAAAAATAAACCGCTGATTCAAAGCTGGCAAACAACAGCAGGGCAATGGGCATCCAGGACAAGGGACTGATCATGCGCACAAACTGAATAGCGGAATAAGACAATCCCTGGACCCTGGGATAAAATCCCACCACAATACCCAGGGGAATGCCAAGAAATGCTGCCAGGGAAATGCCCACCACGATCCGGCGCAGACTGGTGAATACCGACAGCCAGAACCGTTCATCTGTAAATGCCGAAATCAGGGCTTTAAAGGTGGGACCGGGCAGAAATCCCTGGAAATGGCTGAACTGGGGCCGGGAAAAAATAAAATAAGATACCAGTACCCAGGCAGCCGCAAAAAGGGCAAGTCCTGTCAGTTCATAGCGAAAACCGGATTTGCGGGACATGAAAAACACATTCAGTCCCATTTGCCTGGGGGTATGGTATCTGTGGCGGTCAGATGAGTTCAACACTTTCCTCTCTTGTATAGGGGAAGTCCATTGGTGGGCTGTTCAAGACCGGCCATAAGGTTGAGCAAAGTGGTTTTGCCGCACCCGGATTCTCCCAGAATGATAACAAAATCACCCGGTGAAATGGCAAAGGAAATATCCTTTAAAACCACATGCCCAGGTTTTTTGTCATACAAATAAGTCTTGGTTATCTTTTCAATATCAATCTGCAATGCTTTCTTCTCATTCTGTATGGTCGCGAACCACCAGCAATAGCCTGGTCCACTCGACCATCTGGTTAACGCCTAAAG
Organism: Desulfobacteraceae bacterium; assembly: GCA_046482845.1. GTDB lineage: Bacteria > Desulfobacterota > Desulfobacteria > Desulfobacterales > Desulfobacteraceae > DATFJZ01. The sequence continues at coordinate 3,781 of JAWOEJ010000021.1, forward strand.
CCCTCCCCTTTCTAAGTACTTGTGAAGTTTCCTGCATGTGCTGTCAAAGGACCTTTCTTCGGCCTCACTATCCAAATGCCGGCAATAAGGGCCGCCATCTGGTCCAACCACTTGCCTGAGTGTCTTGGAGGCAGGGGTGTGATACTCCACATAAAGACTAACATCTCGAATAATCTCTCCTCCAAGGAGCCAGAGATTTGTCAAATGCCGTCTGATCGTTTTCTTCGCAAGACCACTCTCTGCAAGAGATTCGGCGAATGGCCGCATTTCTTCAAGTAGTTGCTTTCCGTAATCTAAATCTTCCTTGGTTCCCATCCAACGCTTAGGCCATTCCGGGAAATCAGGACACATGTCAATCAATTTGCTCATTGCTACTGAATACTCCCGCCAACGGTTTAATCACCGGCCCGGCTTTTTGGGTCCGGTGAATTTTCAGGTTGGCGTTAAGGTGCTGGTTCTTTTGGAATCTGTGCGCCATGCCACACCGCAACAATCCATACGACATCGTCTTTGATTTTATAAAAAAATCGGTACGGCGATATGATTAATTCTCGGTAGGGGAGTTCTGGAAATTCAGGTATAATTCTCCCGGATTCAGGAAAATCCTCAAGCTTTCGAAGTATCTTTTCAGCCCGATTACGAAAATTGATAGCCGCTGAAGGTTTATCCTTTCGAATGTATGATAGCCCAGAAAGGAATTGATTTTTGGCAGAAGGTGTAAATTTTACCTTCACGAAGACTCCTTGGCTAAAATGGCATCGGCTTCAGCGAGAACTGTATCTAAATCATACCCTATATCCGTTTCGATTTCCCTGTCCCCCTTAGCCAAAAGGCGCAACAGCTCTTTCTCGTGTTCAGATTCCTCATAGGCATCAACGCCAATTATTACTGCTGTTGCCCGGCCCCTTTGTGTAATTATCAGAGGATCTTTGCTGTTTCGTAATTGTTTCAGCAGCTTTGCAGCATCTTGCCTCAAATCGCTCACTGGAATTATATTTGATAGCTTGCCCATATTGTACCTCCTTTGGTACTTCTACATGTATCACCAAAAAGCCCACAAAGCAAGCGAAAGCAAGCGCTTAAATGAATTGAGTGATTTGATTTGGATATTTGTCCATCCATTTTTCCACTGCAGGCTTAAGGGTATCTTTTATCCCCGGTTCAACATAAAACTTTGGGAAAAGAAGGTCATCATCAGGCGCGATTATCCCCTGCCTGACTGCTGTTTTCGCCAACTCAGTTCCCGGATAGATTCTGATCCCACAGGTGACTTTCATTTTGTCAAGATCCAGACGTTCGGCAAATTCAAAATTCTCTTTTATGGTATCCCAAGTCTCACCTGGGACGCCGAGCAGCAGAAAACCCATCTGTCCAATCTTGTATTTTTTTAATGCCTGTGACACTTGTCTGACGTCCTCGGGGCTGAATCGCTTATTTAAATTCTTCAGATTATCCGCAGCCCCGCTCTCAAACCCGAGGCTGACTTCCGTGCATCCGGATTCGGCCATCAGCTTTGCCAGTTCATCATCCAGTTTCCAGGGGTATATGATACAACGCCATGAGATATCTATGCTTTTTTCAAGAATCAGACGGCACAGCGATTTTGCATATGATACCGGCATATTGAAAATATTATCGACAAAGAAAAAATTATGAAACCCGGCCTTTTGATATTCTGATAACATGTCCACTGCGACGGCCAGGTCTCTTTTTCTGATTATCTTTCCTTCTATTGCTGATGTGGAGCAATAGCTGCAGTTCATCGGACAGCCCCTCCGTATCTGAAAAGGCATCCAAAGATTTTCTGCGCCGCTGTCAAAGGGGGAAGAAAGGTGGACCCTGGGAAGCGGCAAATCATCATCCGGCATTAGTAAATGGGGCTCAGAGTATCGGGCCGGTGTCTTACCCGGCTGGTACACACGGGGAATCCGGGCAGGATCCCCTCCCGTTTCTATCTGCTCAAGCAGATTAACAAAGGCGCTTTCTCCCTGGCCGCAGATCCCGAAATCCGCACCAAGATATGACAAAGCGGCTTCAGGAAAAATGCTGTATCCTGCTCCGCCGATAACAATGGGTGAATCCGTCTCCTTTTTGCAGACATCAATTAGAGATCTGACCGGCCCAAGCATAAATTTAGGTGATTCCATCGCTTGATCATCGATATTTCTAACGGAAATCCCAATCACATCAGGGGCAAACGCCTGAATAGACCGCTCTGCCGCTGCCAACAGTTCTTCGGGGTCCATGATATTGATCATTTGTATTGAATGCCCTGCATTCTCTGCCGCCCTTGCAATAAAGGCGAGTCCCAGGGGCAGGACAGGCATATTCACGGTTTCAGTGTTTGCGGAGATCAAAAGAACTTTCATCAGCTGACTCAATCCTTTTTTGAACTTTTTTCCAGGAATCTGTGATTAAAAAATTTCTGTCTATCTCGTGGTTGTAACGCCTTCTCCCCAGACCAGAACTTCAAGCATTCTCCTCCGCCAACGTCAAGAACGCGTTCGTCAAGAACCTTTCTGTCGTCAGTGGAAAAAGAAAAAAGGGAAACGTCCATGTTTGACCATGCTTCCACAATTCATATTCACTGATATCAATCTCGTTATTCCAGGCTACGGCAAACCCACCTGGCTCGACTTGTACCGCTTTGAACAAAGCTGGATTTTTCAATGATGATATCTTTATTAAGGTGGGACCGGGCAGAAATCCCTGGAAATGGCTGAACTGGGGCCGGGAAAATATAAAATAAGAGACCAGTACCCAGGCAGCTGCAAAAAGGGCAAGTCCTGTCAGTTCATAGCGAAAACCGGATTTGCGGGACATGAAAAAGACATTCAGTCCCATTTGCCTGGGGGTATGGTATGTGTGGCGGTCAGATGAGTTCAACACTTTCCTCTCTTGTATAGGGGAAGTCCATATTGCAGTCACAGAAAGGCGCCATTCCCCCGGCTTCATCCATGGCCTGTAATACAAACCGGTCATCCACCAGGTCCTGGACTGACCGGCCGGAATCCAGCGCTCATAAAAATGCGGTGTCTCCTTCCACCCGGGTGGTTTTCATCTGATC
>JAWOEJ010000179.1:0-8525 GCA_046482845.1 Desulfobacteraceae bacterium
CATAAGCTCAATCCTGAATCAGAAGAAAGCCCCGGGCGGTTTCATTTCACCATTGGATACACCTTCTGATCCTGATCTTATATCTGATCCAGATATAGTGATATATAACACTCGATCATCAAGTTTTTTGAATACCGCCGCCCTCAGCGGTTGCCTGTCAGAACAGCGACCGACGGAGGACTTTTTCCCTGCCAGGCTAAAAATCAAGGATGTCAGGATTTTCCAGCTGAGTTTTCCAGGCAGGGGAAATACGACAAAAGAAAAATAATAATCAAAAAAGAAATTTTATGTGGGAATTCTGGATAGACAGGGGCGGTACATTTACAGACATAATTTCGATTTCTCCTGAAAAAGAAATAGTTACAGACAAATACCTGTCAGAAAATCTTTCACAATACAGGGACGCCGGTGTGTTTGCCATTAAAAAAAGGCTTGGCCTGTCTACCCGAGAACAGGTGCAGCCTTCCCTGATAAAGCAGATCCGGCTTGGCACCACTGTGGCAACCAATGCGCTTCTTGAAAGAAAAGGGGAAAAAACCCTTTTAATTACAAACAAGGGATTTAAAGACCTTTTAAAAATCGGGTCCCAGAAACGGCCGGATCTTTTTGCACTTAATATTGTAAAACCTGAACCCATTTATCAAAGCGTCATTGAAGCAGATTTCCGCATTGATTATAACGGAAACATCCTGTCGTCCCCTGATATTGAAAGGCTTAAAAAAGAGATTTCAGATGAATACAAAAAAGGGTATCGCTCTGCTGCGGTTGTATTTATGCATTCGTACCGATTCAATGCCTTTGAAAACAGGGTGTTTGATCTTTTAAAGGAAGCAGGGTTTGACTATATTTATCTGTCTCACAGATCCGCGCCTGTGATGAAAATAACAGCAAGGGGAGATACAGCCTGTGTTGATGCCTATCTTACCCCTGTTTTAAAACGATATACCGATCAATTTATTGATGAGCTGTCAGGGCAGCACCCGGCATATAAAGATCAGCTGCTGGATAAAATTTTTTTCATGCATTCAGGCGGAGGGCTTGTAAAAGGAGAGGACTTCTGTGGAAAGGAAAGTATTCTGTCAGGGCCTGCCGGTGGCATTGCAGGCGCTGTAAAGGCCTGTCAGCTTGATAATGAAACAGATATTATTTCCTTTGACATGGGCGGGACGTCAACGGATGTGTCCCATTACAGGGGAGAATTTGAAAGAAATTATGAAAACGAGGTTGCCGGTGTAAAAATAGTTTATCCCATGCTTGATATTCATACTGTGGCATCAGGCGGAGGCAGTATTGTCGGGTTTGACAAAGAAAAATTTTTTGCCGGACCTGTTTCAGCAGGCTCAGATCCAGGGCCGGCATGTTATCGAAAAAACGGCCCCCTTACCATTACAGACTGCAATCTTTTCCTTGGAAGAATAAGAGCGGCGTATTTCCCAAAGGTTTTTGGAGAAGCGTCCAACCAGGGGCCTGATATTGAGGCTGTTAAACGAAAACTGGCTGAAATCAAAGCCGATGTGTTTGAAAAAACGCAAATTTCCATGCCTGAAGAGGAAATTGCCGCAGGATGTTTAAAAATTGCCTCTGAAAAAATGGCCGCTGCAATCAAGAAGATCTCCCTTCAAAAGGGAAGAAACCCTGAACATTATGTGTTATGCACATTCGGGGGAGCAGGCGGCCAGCACGCCTGTGAAATTGCAGATATTCTCTCCATTAGAAAAATACTTGTCCATCCCTTTTCAGGGGTGTTATCCGCCTACGGCATTGGTGTTTCCGACAGAACAAAGGGGATTGAAAAAACAATAGACCGCAGCCTTGACACCCAGAACCTGACAGCCTGTGAAACCGTATTTGAATCCATTTTTAAAGAACTTTCAAGCCGTTTTAAAACCCATGACAGGATAATAAAAAAGCTTCACTTAAAATATCAGGGAAGCGATATTGCTGTGATTGTAGATTTTACAAAGGATTTAAAACAAGCGGTTTCTTTTTTTGAAAAAAGACATGAAGACTTTTTTGGATTTAAAAGGGAAAATTCAAAAATTTTAATTTCTTCTGTTTCAATGGAAATCATAGAATCCTCAAAAATCCTGGAAACCAGACCAATGTTTTCAGATAAAACGCCAGTGTGTGAAAAAACAGCTGATATTTTTTTTAATGACCAATATGTCAGATCCAAAATATATAAAAGAAAACACTTAATTCCAGGCTTTGAAGTCAAAGGGCCTGCCCTGATTATTGAAAAAACAGGGACAAACCTTGTGTGGCCGGGATGGACAGCCCATATAAGGCCTTCGGGAAATCTCTTTCTCTTAAAAGATGAAAAAAAAGCCGTCAAGATAAAAAAAGTCATCAAGATAAAGGATGAAGAGAAAGATAAAGAAAATAAAAAAATTAAAAACATTTCTGACGTCTCAAAACCTGACCCGGTCTATCTTGAGATATTTAACTCCCTTTTTTCCTTTATTGCAGAAGAAATGGGAATCATTTTAGAAAAAACAGCCTTTTCAGTCAACATAAAGGAGAGAAAGGATTTTTCCTGTGCTGTATTTGACAAAAACGGAAACCTTTGTGCCAATGCCCCCCACATCCCTGTTCATCTGGGTTCAATGGAAGACTGTGTCAAATTTTTAATAAAATCTCAAAACAGCACGATTAACCCGGGAGATGTTTATCTGACAAATAATCCAGCGACAGGGGGGACCCATCTTCCTGATTTAACGGTGATTACCCCTGTGTTCAGATCCATGCTGGATAATAGCCAGCAAGATCACCATCCTTTGTTTTTTCTTGCTTCACGGGGGCATCACAGCGATATCGGCGGCATTTCACCGGGGTCCATGCCTTCATCCAGCACAACCCTTGAAGAAGAAGGCGTTGTCATTGATTTTCTTAAAATCTGCATTAATGGGAAATTCAGAAAGCAGGCCGTTGAACAGGTCCTGCTGGGGTCACCTTATCCCTGCAGAAATCCAGGCGCCAATATTGAAGACATAAAATCAAAGGTTGCTGCAAACAACCGGGGAATCAGCGGGCTTAAAAAGGCTGTGGAGGAATACAGCCTTGAAATGGTGGAAAAATATATGGACTTTGTCAGGGAAAATGCAAAAAAAGCCGTTGAAGATAAAATCAGGGACATAAAGGAGGGGCAATTTCAGATAAAACAGGATAACGGCTCAATCTTAAAGGTAAGCCTTACAAAAGAATCTGAAAAAAGGCTTGTCATAGATTTTTCAGGGACATCAAACGCATCACAGGATAATTACAATGCACCGGAATCCGTTACAAAGGCAGCCATTCTTTATGTCTTAAGAACCCTTGTTAATAAGGATATTCCTTTGAATTCTGGATGCCTTGAGCCTGTAAAACTGATTATTCCAGAAAACAGCATCTTGTCTCCACCAAAAAATTATGCGGTATGTGCAGGGAATGTTGAATTGTCACAAAATGTCTGCGACCTGGTTTTCGGCGCCCTGAATGTCCTTGCCTCATCCCAGGGAACCATGAACAATATCACCTTTGGAAATAAAAATTATCAGTACTATGAAACCATCTGCGGAGGGGCTCCGGCAGGCCACGGCTTTAACGGCTGCGATGCAGTTCACACCCACATGACCAATTCGCTTATCACTGACCCTGAAGTCATGGAGCAGCGGTTTCCAGTGATTTTAAAAGAATTTTCAATCCGATCACAAAGCGGCGGAAAAGGCCGATTCTGCGGCGGTAACGGAGTAAAACGGGTCATTGAATTCAAGGAAGATATGGAGGTGTCTTTTCTCACAGGGAAAAGACTGACCTGTCCCCACGGCATCATGGGCGGGCAGAGCGGAAAACCCGGAAAAAATACAGTGCTCTATTCAGACGGCAGGACATACAGGGCTGGATTTGCAGAAAGCGTAACCGTGTCAAAGGGGGATGCAATTATTATTGAAACGCCCGGCGGCGGGGGATTCGGCTCAAAATAACGGCTCAAAATAACCAGTCATACACCATGCTGCGGAAGATAATCCGCTCTTACCGGGGATAAGACCTCAAGAGGCAAAAATATACCCGTTAACTGCAATGCTGCAAATGTATAATCGGGCCTCATATATCTGGACAGGAGCTTACCTCTTTATGTAACTCCTTGACCAATTATTTTTTTTATTTATAATACTCCAATGTCATTTAATAAACTTGAACAGATAAAAGGATATCAAATCCTTCCTGAAGATCACCGCACATGGCTTTTGTCTGTTGCGGAAAAACACAGGCTGTCCTTTCAGCAGTTGAGGATCCTTGTGGATTACAGCCTTGATATGGTGTGCTGGGACGAAGGCGCTCTTAAGACGTTTTATCATCCTGAAGAGGTAGAAAAACTCAAGGGAAAGCAGGCTGCGGCAAAAATATTTCAGCAGTTAAAACAGGGGTATCATCAACTTAAGGACAGGATGAAAACCTGTCCTGAAAAAGGTCATTTTACACCAGAGGAGAAAAAATTTCCTGAAACCCGGATGGTGATGACAGATCTCCAAGGGTCCATCATGGGAAAGTGCCCTGTGGCATCAAAAAAGACCCGGTGCTGCAACTTAAATACGCTTGATGCGGTTCAGCAATGCGGATTCGACTGCAGTTACTGCATTATCCAGTCTTTTTACCACGGCAACCAGGTCAAATTTGTCAGGGATCTTGCAAAACATCTTGAAACACTTGAGATGGATGATAAAGAGCCGATTCACATTGGAACAGGCCAGTCCTCAGACTCCCTGATGTGGGGAAACAGATTCGGACTTCTTGATGATCTTACAGGATTTGCAGAAAAACATCCCAATGTAATTCTTGAAATGAAGTCCAAAAGCAGCCGTATCGATTACTTTCTTGAAACGCCTCCCCCGTTTAATATGGTATTTACCTGGTCTCTTAATACGCCCGAGGTCATTGCAGCAGAGGAAAAGGGAACCGCACCTCTTGACAGGCGTATTGAAAGTGCAAGAAGACTTGCAGATATGGGAGTTCCGGTGGGCTTTCACTTCCATCCCATGGTCTGGTACAGGGGCTGGAAGGAAAATTATCTCTCTATTGTCTCAAGGCTTGAGAAGGAATTTTCACCTGAAGAGGTGGTCATGGTATCCATTGGAACACTGACCTTTATCAAGCCTGTGATAAAGCGTATCCGTGAAAGAATGGCAAAAACCTCAATTCTGAAAATGCCCATGGAAGAATGTGCCGGAAAACTCAGCTATCCCTTTGAGATCAAAAAAGAGCTGTTTTCCACGCTTTACAGGGGGTTTTCAAAAGAGTGGCATAAGTCCGTCTTTTTTTACATGTGCATGGAGGATATTGACCTCTGGGCGCCTGTGTTCAACAGAAGCTATAACTCAAATGAGGCCTTTGAAGCGGATATGCTTGCGTCTTATACAGAAAAGATAGCAGCCATCCGCAGGAGCAGCAGCTGATTATGCCTGCTCCCTCTGAAAAATCACAGCCCCTTTCCTCCAACCGTGAACTGCAGCTTGCATGGGAGTTTGCCGAGCATACCGGTTCCAGTATTTTTCTGACGGGCAGGGCCGGTACCGGCAAGACCACTTTTTTGAAAACGTTTCAAACGCGCACAGCCAAGCGGATGATTGTCACCGCTCCCACAGGGGTTGCCGCGATTAATGCCGGCGGGGTTACCCTTCATTCGTTTTTTCAGCTGCCCTTTGGCCCTTTTGTGCCGGGCAGCGAGGCATATGAAGCTGGAAAAAACAGGCATTTCCGGTTCAGCAGAGAAAAGCGCCGGATCATTCAAACCCTGGATCTACTGGTGATCGATGAGATCAGCATGGTCCGCAGTGACCTGCTGGATTCCGTGGATGCGGTGCTGCGCCGTCTGCGCCGCAGTACGCTTCCCTTTGGCGGGGTGCAGCTGCTCATGATCGGTGATCTTCACCAGCTCTCCCCCGTAGCAAAGCAGGCGGAGTGGCAGATTTTATCCCAATTTTACGAATCAATTTACTTCTTTTCCAGCAGCGCTCTTGGCCAGACCCGGCTGGTTACAATTGAGCTTAAGCATATTTTCCGCCAGTCTGACCAGACATTTATCAAAATTCTCAACCAGGTCAGGGACAACACCCTTGACCGTCATTCTGTTCAAATGCTCAACCAGCGCTGCTTCCCGGATTTTGTTCCAGAACAAAACCAGGGCTATATCACATTGACCACCCACAACAGAAAGGCCGAGGCTGTGAATACTCAGAAACTGGCTGGTATACCCGGTACAGAATTTTCTTTTAGCGCTGATATCTCCGGGGAGTTTCCAGGCCATGTCTGCCCGGCACCAGAAACCCTCAGGCTGAAAAAGGGTGCCCAGGTGATGTTTCTCCGCAACGATGGGTCCGGTGAAAAACGGTACTACAACGGCAGAATCGGAAAAATTACAGCCATCTCCCAGAAGAGTATCAAAGTGCTCTGTCCCGGGGATGCAGAGGAGATTATTGTGGAACCGCTGGCCTGGGAAAACATTGCCTACGGCCTGGATGAGACCACAAAGGAGATCCAGGAAAAGGTCATTGGAAAATTTGAACAATACCCCCTTAAACCTGCCTGGGCCATCACCATCCACAAAAGCCAGGGGCTGACCTTTGACAGGGCTGTAATTGATGCCGGCAAGGCCTTTACCCACGGCCAGGTCTATGTTGCCTTAAGCCGCTGCAAAACCCTGGAGGGGATGGTGCTCTCCTCACAACTGGTCTGGGACGGCCTGGAACCGGATCCAGCCGTGGTGGCGTTTAATACCTCGGCAAGCAAGGACCCGCCCTGCCAAAGCCTGCTGGAGGCGGCAAAAATCACCTGGCAGCAGCAGCTGCTTTTTGACTGCTTTGATTTTCAGTCCCTGGGGGGCAGGCTGAACTACCTTGTTCAGCTGGCAATATCCAACCCCAACACCATTCATGCCACAGGGGTTTCTGATCTCTCCGGTGTTCAGCAGAGCGTGGTCCGGGATATTGTCACGGTAGGTGAAAAGTTCAGACATCAGCTCTCCTCGATTTTCAGTGACAACAGCCTGCCGGAATCCCACCCCTACACCCTGGAACGTCTGGCTAAGGCCTCATTGTGGTTCCAGGGCAGGTTTGATGAAATTCTTTTACCCATACTGGATCATCTCCATCTTGAAACAGACAATGCCAGTCTTAAAAAGAAAACCACAGCCGTTCTCAACAACCTGAAAAAAGATATCATGGTGAAGCGTGCTGCTGTCAAATCCCTGGAAAACGGTTTTTCATCAACCAGACTGCTCAAAGCCATGGCCAGAGCCGAGCTTGATTTCCAGCCGGACAAGGGGAAAAAAGAGCAGGTTTCAGGGTACACGGAAGCGGACATTGACCATCCTGAACTGTTCACAGCCCTTCGGCAGTGGCGGGCCCAAAAGGCTGAAGCGCTGGCTGTCCCCCATTTTCAGGTAATGCACCAGCGGGTACTGATCCAGATTGCTGTGACCCTGCCCGACAGCCTTGAAACGCTTGGAAAAATCAGTGGCGTTGGCAAAAAGACCATTGAGCGCTATGGCCGGGAGCTTGTGGAGATTGTCTCTTTGTACTGCAGGGAAAACAAGATCGATCCTCAACAGATTTCTCTGCCCGGGAAAAAAGAACCCCCCGGCAGTGGGTCTCCCGAAAAAGGATCAGCCCAAAAAGGATCAGCCCAAAAAAAGGATACAAAGCAGATAAGCCTTGACATGTTCAATACCAACATGACACCGGAAGAAATCGCCAAAGAGAGAGGGTTTGTTGTTTCCACCATTGAAGGTCATCTGGCGTATTTTATTGAACAGGGCCGGCTGGATATCAACAAAGTGGTGTCCCCGGAGCAACAGAAGTCCATTGAGAAGGAAGTTGCCGCAGAACAGGACAGCTCCCTGAAAGCGATAAAAGACCGTCTGGGAGAAGGATTCTCCTACGGCGAAATCAAGATGGTGATTGCCCACCAGGCCTCAGCAAACCGTACTGACACGGATAAAGAATGAAAATTTTTTGGAAGATCCCTTATTACCGGGCGGGCAGGTAGACCCGGAAAATGCTCCCTGTGTTGCGGCATTCTACAGTAATGCAGCCGTCATGGGCTTTTACCAGACCCAGCACCAAAGCCAGACCCAGGCCACGGCCGATGAACCTGGAAGAATAAAATGGATCAAAAATTTTTTCTATATCCTTTTCCGGGATACCTTCTCCCTGATCAGCGATTTCCAGACAGGCATATGCGTCTGCTCTGGCCTGGAAATCAACCGGGTACCGGTGAAGGCCCGGGATTGCATCCGGCGGCATAGTTTTGATGTTCACCCTGACACAGCCTGGCTGGGAACGATCCGCCATGGACTCCCAGGCATTGGTCACCAGGTTTTTTAAAATCTGGGGATGCGGACGAAAACCAAACCAGCGCAGTAACAGGGGAGTGTAGCGATGATAATGATCACAAAAATCACCCGCAGGCGTTCTCGTTTGCCGAATCTGTGAAACATAGATTGACCGAAGGACATAATTTGGCTCTGATTCTCATCTCAAACGATGGGC
>JAWOEJ010000234.1:0-2519 GCA_046482845.1 Desulfobacteraceae bacterium
AACCAAGGTCAACTCATCTTTTGAAAGGCTTTCCGGCACCCCTTTTTCTGCAATATTGATATTTTCCTGAATATGATGTTCATCATTCATGCCCGAAAGAACCACTGTGACTTCCGGATGGTTCCATACCCAACGCAAAGCCCATTCAGCAGGTGTTCTCTGAATATCGGCTTCCTGCCAAATAGCGGAAACAACAGGCGGCGGCTTCCTGCCCAAAAGACCACCGCGCAATGGTTCCATTATGATCACTCCCAAATCTTTAGATGCCGCATATTTCAACCCTTTTGTTCCAGCCTGGTTTTTACGGTCAAGATAATTATACTGGATCTGACAGAAATCCCAGTCATACGCATCGACTATCCGGATAAATTCCGCTTCAGCTCCATGGAATGAAAACCCGGCATTAACGATACGTCCCTGGGACTTGGCCCGGGTGAAAAAGTCAGCCACTCCCATAGCTTCCATTTTATCCCAAGCTTTCCCGTCAAGGGCATGCAGAAGATAATAATCTATATGTTGGGTTTTCAGCCTGCCGAGTTGGGCATTCAAGATGCTGTCCATATCAGCGGGGACATCAACAGACCAGTGGGGAAGTTTTGTCGCCAGTTTTACTTTTTCCCGGTAACCTTGCGAAAGCGCTTTTCCCAGAAAGGCTTCGCAACTTCCCATATGATAGGGCAAAGCAGTATCTAAATAATTGACCCCTTGATCAATGGCCATAAGGATTTGATCTGTTGCTGGTTTTTCATCAATTTTGCCATCACCAGGGCTACCTTTTTTTTGAGGAAGCCGCATACATCCGAACCCGAGGATAGATAATTGGTCTTTATTTTTTTTGACCTCGCGATAAAGCATAAGCCCCCTTTTTTTTTTATGATCGCTACCTTCTGATTCAAGGCAGAATCTCTCCATTTCCAGGGTCGGATTAATCCCCTGAGCACCTGAGCAAATTGGCAGTTTTCTGGGTTATTAGAGCTCAGCATAGCTCGAAATAACCCTTTTTTCTTCTGCCACTTTATGGAAAATTTGAGCGGACAGTTATTTAAGCAGATGGGTCTGTTTGGTACGAAAGGCATCAGCAATTAATTTGCCCGTCACTTTTAATTTTCCCAATCGCCCTTTTTTGTGGGTCATAATAATATTGTAAAGCTCGTCCCTGGTTTCAGGCGGTCGTGTTTCTGACGGCTTTTTCTGGAGCGATATAGCGCCGGCATCACAGGTCGGGACACAGACCCCGCATCCAATACACCGGTTCAAATCAACCACGGAATAGCCAAGTTTTTGAGAAACAGACACTGCGCCAACCTGACATCTTGTCTCGCAGACACCACACCCACTGCATGCTTCGTTATTTACAATTGCATGGAAGTTGGATGCCCAGAAATCTACAGGTTTCGGCAATGTTTTATGCACGCTTAACATCCCGCAACAACATCCGCAGCATGAGCAGATAAATTCGGCCTTTTCGGTATTGGATGGTTGCAGCACCAACCCGTCCTCCTGATTTTGTTCAAGGATGGAAATGGCCTCATCCCGGCCAATCTCTTTTCCGATATCCACATTCAGGGCCATGGTTGCCATGTTTCCGATGGCCAGACATGTTTCCTTTCGATCCGTAATTTTGCAGGTTTTTCCCATAAGGTTTCTTTTTTTCCGACAGATGCATTCTAAAATCACAAACGGGCCATCAGAAGCCTCAAGCAAAGAAACCACGGTATCAAATGTACTCACAGCGGTTATGGGATGAATGCTTTTTTCTATAGGAATGGTTCTCATCTGTGGAAGTTTTGTACTAAGAAATTCGATGCCGTATGATTTATCTGTCACATACTGGTCGAAGTCCTTTATGAAATCCGGTGTCAATCGATTTACCTGATATTCGTACATGCCTACAACAAGCGGCGCATTGGAATAAAATCGCTTATCATCGACGATTCTGAATTCTATCCCCCCTTTTTTTTGGATATTTTCAAGCTGCTTTTCCAGATCCTCTGGTGACTCCACCAGATGCTTTGCCCGCTCGAATATTGTTTCAACGGGTTCTGCCTGATGGGTCAGGAAGGTTGCCAGTTCTGCTTCCCCGGGAGAAAAAATGTGCTGGAGAATCCTGATCTCGGCGCCTGATTTTGTCGCTGGAAACCCCACAGCCTGACTATCCAGGTGACGTTGCAGTTTAATATAAGACGGATGAATTTCTTTCATTTTTCTCTTCCTCCGTTATTATAGCTCTGCCAGGAATGAAGTTGCCAAATCACATTTCATATAACATCCGGTTTGATATTGCACCGGTATCAAAAATTATTCAGCTTCAGAAAATTCATACAGTATGGTAGTTTGCCGGGTTCAATCGATGATTCGGACCAAAAAAACTGGCCAAGGTCAAGGTTTGTTATACTCTAACAATAAGTCTTCCCATCTTTTTACCCAACCATCTGCACCGCATTCTTCCATTATTTCAATACCCCTGGTGAGTTTTTCTATTGCATTGAACTTATCCTTCTTGCGCCAATACAGTTTGG